>JAESPY010000011.1 GCA_016765435.1 Emcibacter sp. | reverse complement strand
CTATGGTGATCTGATGGTTGAGGGAGCATGGCTCGGCGAAGGTCGGGAAACGGTAGAGAAGGTGGATATTTTGCGTGGGGTGCAGATTGTTCTGCTGTGTATTGTGATTATTCTTATCCTGTTAGGGGGACTGTCTTATGAAACATGGCGGTGATCCGGGATTGCTTTATCCCCATATGAAAAGGCCGTGGATTGATCTGTCCACGGGCATTAATCCTTGGGGCTATCCGTGGATGGAAAGAATGGACGCGCAAGATATTTTCCTCGCCAGCAGCAGACTGCCTACTGCGGCGGATTATGGCCGCTGTCAAAATGCCTATGCCCGTTATCTTGGCGGAGAGGCGGGTGATATAACCCTCGCTCCCGGTTCCCAAGCGTTGATAGAATGTCTGCCAACGCTTTTTGAGAAACAGACGGTTTATATTGCGGGTCCAACCTATTCAGAGCATGAAATTTGTTGGCGGCGCGCAGGCCATGATGTCAGGATTTTTCAGGACATGGCAGACCTTGATTCCATTAAGCCGGATGTGATTGTCATTTTCTGTGCGCCCAACAACCCGGACGGACAGCATCCTGATATTATCAATTTTATGCACCGTCATACGGCGACGGGGGGCTATGTGATCATTGATGAGGCCTTTGCCGACCTTACCCCTGAACGTAGTTTGATCGGGCCGGACCTGCCGAAAAATGTGATTATTTTACGTTCCTTCGGAAAATTCTTTGGCCTTGCGGGGGTGCGTATTGGCGTTGCTTATACGAAGGGACCGATCAAAATACCTTCCGGCCTATGGCATATTTCTACGCTCAGTTTATTGATCGCGGCGAGAGCGCTGTCTGACCCGGACTGGATTATACAGACTCGAAAAATGCTGGCCGAAAAGATGGCTAAACTTACCAAAATTTTTCAGGAAAAGGGCCATAAGATCATCGGGCAGACGGATCTTTTCTGCCTTGTTCAGGGGCCGGATAAGGACAAAATTTTACGGGCCGGAATTTTTGCAAGATCATTTAAAGACAGGCCAGGCATTCTGCGTTTCGGCCTGCCACCGACAGAACAGGATTTCCAAAAACTTAAGGAACAATTATGACAGACCAAAATGAAGAACACCGCATCGCCATGGAAAAACGCCAAGCCGAACAGCGTGAAATTATAAAGAGCAAAAAGAAAGGAACAAGAGGGCAACTGTTGGTCAATACAGGCGATGGCAAGGGGAAATCCACCGCCGGATTTGGCACAGTTTTACGGGCTTTGGGCTGTGACTGGAAAGTGGCTATTGTTTTGTTCGTCAAGGGCAAATGGAAAACCGGAGAACGGGAATTTTTCAACCGTTTTTCTGATCTGGTTGATTTGCGCGTGATGGGCGAAGGCTTCACTTGGGACACGCAGGACCGGGAACAGGATATCCGTGCGGCCCGTGCGGCGTGGGAGGTCAGTTGTGAAATGATGCAAAGCGGGAAATATCAACTTGTCTTGCTGGATGAATTGAATATCGTTTTGCGCAGTGGCTATCTGCCTTTGGAGGAAGTTTTGGCAGGGCTGGCGGCCCGGCATGTTGATACACATGTCATTGTTACCGGGCGCAATGCCCCGACCGAACTCATGGATATGGCAGATATGGTGACAGAAATGAAAAAGATCAAACATCCTTTTGATGTGGGGATCAAGGCAACTCAGGGCATTGATTATTAAATGATTCCACGTCTTATGATACAGGGAACGGGATCGGATGTGGGCAAATCTGTTTTGGTGGCGGGTTTATGCAGGGCGTTCCTGCACCGGGGAATTCGGGTCCGGCCATTCAAGCCGCAAAATATGTCCAATAATGCCGCCGTGACCCCGGATGGCGGCGAAATAGGCCGCGCCCAATGGTTGCAGGCCGTGGCCTGTAAAATACTGCCTAATGTTCATATGAATCCTGTCCTGATCAAACCCCAGTCGGACAGCGGTGCACAGATCATCGTGCAAGGCAAGGTCTGGGGGGATTGGCACGCCCGGCGGTTCATGGATAAAAAAGACGATCTTTTGGCAACGGTCATTGAGAGCTTTGACCAATTGTCTGTGGGGGCTGATCTTATTGTCGTGGAAGGTGCGGGAAGTCCGGCGGAAGTGAATTTACGAGCCGGTGATATTGCCAATATGGGTTTTGCCCTGCCGACAAAAACGCCGGTTGTACTGGTGGGGGACATCAACCGGGGTGGTGTGATTGCCGCCCTTGTTGGAACGTATGAGCTTTTACCCGCCGAAGAACGTGCTTTAATCCAGGGAACAATTATCAATAAATTTCGTGGGGATATCTCGTTGTTTGACGGGGGACGCCGGATCATCAGTGACCATACGCACTGGCCGGATTTCGGGGTTGTGCCTTTTTTGCCTTGCGTGCGTGACCTTCCGGCGGAAGATGCTGTGGTTCTTGAGGAGGGGCCGGAAAAATCAGGAAAACGCCTTAAAATTATCGTGCCAATGTTGTCACGCATTGCCAATTTTGATGATCTTGATCCGTTACGAACGCAGGAAGATGTGGATGTTATCTTTCATCCGCCAGGAAGTCCTCTGCCGGGGGAGGCCGACGCTGTTATCCTGCCGGGGACGAAGGCCACATTGGCCGATCTTCGTTTTCTAAAAAATCAGGGATGGGATATTGATATCAAGGGTCTTGCCCGGCGCGGTACCATGATACTTGGCCTGTGCGGGGGCTATCAAATGTTGGGCAATATCGTGCGCGACCCGGACGGTATTGAGGGTGTGGTAGGGGAAGAAACAGGCCTTGGGCTTTTGGATGTTGAAACAACTCTGACGGCAAACAAGCAAGTCCGTAATATTACCGCCCGTCTTGTGGTGGGGGATAAGCCCGTCACGGGATATGAAATTCATGCGGGCCGCACGGATCTTTTGCCGGGGGCAAAAGCCTTCATGACACAGGGGGACCGGATTATCGGGGCTCACAAGGACCGGGTCATGGGCAGCTATCTTCATGGTTTGTTTAATGACGGGGTTTTTCTGAAATATTTTCTGGAACAGATGTCGGACCATCACCGAAATATTGTCCCCCATATGGAAAAACTGGATCAGGCTCTGGATCAATTGGCGATGTCGCTTGAGGATTGTCTGGATATAGATGGCTTGCTGGCGGTAAGTCAAACAGCGTCAGAAAATATCTGATTATCTTTGCAGAAGGAAGCGATCCATGGGCAGGCGTTCCTGCCAACCTTCCTTGACCAATTCTGGTGTGTCGGCCTGTTCTTCCGGGTGGCCGATACAGAGATGACCGACAAAGACCCAGTTCGTATCCACGTCCAGAAGACCCGCCATTTTCTCCGGGGGCAGGATACTGACCCAGCCTAAACCGATGTCATGACTTCTTAACGCAAGCCAGAGAATTTGTATGGCGGCAATCACGGAATATATTTTGGTTTCGGGCATGGTTTTGGAGCCTAAGCCTTTGCCAATATCGGTGTTGATATCGGCAAAAACGCTTATCTGTACGGGGGCTTCTTGTAATCCGGATAATTTAAGGCGGGCATAAAGGGCGGCCTCTTCTCCGTCAAAATCGGACAGGGCCTTTTTGTTTTCTGCCTTGAAATAGTCGGTCAGCTTGTCACGTCTTTCACTATTTTGGATACGGACAAACCGCCAAGGCTGTGAATTTCCCACAGAAGGCCCCTGACAGGCCATTTGCAAACAGTCGTCAAGGATCGTTTCATCGACGGGGTCCGTACGAAACCGCCGAACATCCCGCCGCCATGTCAGCAGTTCGTGAAATTTTTTTCTAAAATTATCGTTAAATATTGGAGAAATCATGATCCGTATCCATAACAGTGATTGAGCCGTACAAGTCGCCAATGGCCGCCGCGGAAGTCCTGAGGACTATATTGTAAATGCGTGACGGACAAAGGTTCAAGGGCAAAATTTAACGCCTGATCCGGTGACAAGTCAAGGCAATGACCCAAAATTGCCCGAATGACCCCTGCATGGGTGACGGCGATATGAGGAGCCTTGTCCGATGAGCTTTGGTGATGTTGCATAAAATCGGTGGCTCTTGAACAAACATCGGTGAAGGCTTCCCCGTTTGGCGGAAGACTGTCCGCCGCCAGAAGGGACCAGTTGTGAGGGGGGAGTGTTTTTATTTTCTGCCATACTTCATCAAAATTCAAGCCATACCAGTCACCGAAATCCTGTTCCGTGAGGCGGGCATCCGCCGTGAGATCAGTAGGATTTTCTTTGCGGATTGCGAGAGCCTCTGCCGTTTGACGGGTGCGTTGCAGGGGGCTGCAATGCCAAATAGCCTCTTCCGGTAATTTTTCGGCCAGCCAGTCCAATGCGTTTTGGTCGCTAAGGTCAGCGGGTTCATCGGCGGATTTATATATATTTTCTTTCGCGCCCAAAACCGGGGCGTGGCGGATGAAATACCAATCGGTGATCTTCATGTAAGCATCCTTCCGCAGGACAATAGCCCAAGGAGAATGATGATCTCACTCGTCTGTTGAATGGCGCCGAGAACATCTCCGGTGACGCCACCAATCTGCCTCCGGCTCAACCAAGCCATAAACAAGAGCGCGGCCAAAGCCAGCGCTATGATGATCAGCCCCACGCCCCAGGGCAGGAACAGGAAGATCAGAAACGCCGGGAGGAGGGCCGCGATTATAATAGATTTATGGGTGGGTTTTCCGGTTTCTGCCGCCAACCCATCCTGTCGGGCAGGGGGCAGATATTTGAGGGATAATACAATCATCAGACGGCTGAGGCTGCCGCTGATCAGCAGGGCGATAACGGCCCCGCTCAACGTCATGGCGGCAAGGGCCGAAAGCCGCAGCCCAAGGGAGAGCAAGAGGGCAAGCCCCCCCGTAAGTACCGATCCGGCTGTCGCGCATGATCTTTAGCTTATATTCCTTATCCCGGCCCCCGCCGAAACCGTCCGCCATATCGGCCAGCCCGTCTTCATGCAGCGCCCCGGTTATCAGAATAAGAGATATTAGGGTCAAAAGGGCCGCGATACTTGGCGGCAGGAGCAGAAGACTTGCCAGTCCATAAACCGCCGCCCCAACAGCCGACAACAGAAAACCGACCAGAGGATAGGCCCATAGGCTTTTTGTGATATTCGGCGGATGATCCGACAGTCTATCCCACGGAACAGGAATACGGGTCAGAACCATCATGGCGGCGGCGATATCCCGGATTATGGTGGCGGCAGATATCATGACGGCTCCATGGATTGTGAAACTTGGGCTTCTTCAAAACTTGCCATGCCGTTATAGGTGACAAGGCTCGCGCGCAATATCATAAGTGCTACAGCGGCGCCGCTTGCCTCACCTAATCGCATGTTCAGATGCAAAATCGGGTCTTTGCCAAGGGCTTTGGCAAGATGGTGATGCCCCGGCTCAACGGACAGATGAGACAATTGGCAATGATCCAGAATGTCGGGGGCTGTTTTGGTCAATGTTGCCGCCGCTGCCGTGGAAATGAATCCATCCAGCAACACAGGTATCCGGTGATGCCGCGCTGCAAGAACCGCTCCGGAAATGGCGGCTAGCTCCCGCCCGCCAAGGCATCTTAATAGATCGAATGAATCCCGTATATCCTGCTGATGATGCCGAACGGCATTGGCCACAATCTGGGTTTTATGAGCCATCTTATCTGGGTCTAGTCCCGTTCCCCGTCCGACCCACTGCTCTGCATCGCCACCGAACAGGGCGTGCGATAAAGCGGCCGCAGAGGTGCTGTTACCGATTCCCATTTCCCCGAGCAGAATACAATCCGCATCCACAGGGACGGCATTTGCACCGGTTTGCAATGCCTGACACAGGTCGTCTTCGGACAGGGCCGGTTCCTCTGAAAAATCGTTGGTGGGCTTGTCCAAATCAAGGGCGATGACCTTGAGGTCTGCCTGTGCAAGGGCGCAGAGCTGATTTATGGCTGCGCCACCTGTTTCGAAATTTTGCACCATTTGATGGGTAACTTCCGGGGGATAGGCGGAAATGCCCTGACGCGTGATGCCGTGATTTCCGGCAAAAACAAGACAGGTGACTTTGTTCAATGAAGGCTTCTGTCGTGCCTGCCATCCTGCCATGAAGATGGATAATTCTTCCAATTTTCCTAGAGAGCCTTGAGGTTTGGTCAGGCTGTTCTGGCGGTCACGGGCATACTCAAGGCTGCTTTGGTCCGCTGTGGACAGATTGCTCAATGCGCTGTGAAATTCTTCACGACTTCCAAGGGATAGGGAAATTTTATTCACAAATAGTCTCCATAGGTGGCGATGCCGTTTTTCTTGGCAATCATGGGCAGTCCTGCCACCATAGAGATGACATTATCTGCGATTTGGGCGATGGATTGATTGAGCCGTCCGGCATGGTCGCGAAATTGCCGGGCAAGGGCATTGTCGGGGACAATTCCCTGTCCGACTTCATTGGCTACCAGAATGATATTGCCCTGATATTTTTCAAGGGTTTGGCAAAGCGTGGCGGTTTCTTTTTCAATGTCCATGCCTTGTCCCATAAGATTGCTGAGCCAGAGCGTCAGACAGTCCAGAAGAATGGTTTCATCCGCTGTAGAATGGCGGGTGATAATCGGAGCGATATTTAGGGGTTCCTCAAGCGTTGTCCACCGTTCGTCCCGGTCTTGTCTATGCAGATCAATTCTATCCTGCATCTCTTTATCGTGAATTTCTGCTGTGGCGATGTAAAGGGGGTTTTCGTTCAGGCTCAGGGCAAGCCGCTCTCCAAACCGGCTTTTCCCGGACCGAGCGCCACCGATGACCAGACTAATGCCTGTAAGCTGTGATTTGTTGTTCATTATTTCTATTACTGCCTTGAATTTATATGTTCTTTGAACAGACAGATAATATATCGTTTGTCTTATGACGTGGGAAGTAATTTTGTCTTATTGCAGTGCTTAATGAATGCATATGATGCGTAAAGTCGATCATATGCTGATAGCGGGTAAATCGGGGGGGATTTTCTGGGTCATATCTTGGTTTAATTCGTCACAATGACCCGAGCAGCTAATATTTTTCTCATGAAGAGTAAGAGCTTTATGCAGTTTGAGAATAAAACTATGTAAATGCATATGCTGCCTTTCTTTTTTATTAAAGCAGGTTGGTAATGCCGAACAATCCTATTCTGTCGTATTTTCTGTGTCTGTCTCAACAAGGCAGATATTTTTATTGCTTTTTCCTATAATCATGCGCATTATCCAATTGAATTAATTCAGATGCATGGCATAAATGTATTAAATTGGAGGCATTGACTTGGATAATGTGGATATAAAATCCCCGGTTGACTTGAGCAGGCTATCTGCGTGGATGGATATGCAGGCNTTGGGGGNTGGGCCNTTGTCAAATGTNNTNGANCTNGCCGGGGGAACNCAAAATATTCTNTTGCGNTTTACCCGTGANGGNCGTGATTATATCTTNCGCCGTCCGCCACAGCATTTNCGTAAAAANTCCAACGAAACCATGCGCCGGGAAGCNCGGGTCCTGAAAGCNATNGCCTCTACGGATGTGCCTCATGCNCATNTGATNGCNGCCTGTCCGGAAGAGGATGTGTTGGGNGTNGCCTTTTATTTAATGGAGCCTGTGGACGGNTTTAATCCGACGACGGGTCTGCCGCCACTGCATGCNGGTTCCGAAGAAATACGTCATCGNATGGGGCTTGCGCTTGTGGAAGGAATTGCCAGTTTGGGCGCGTTGGANTATATGGCGCTTGGGCTGGAAGGATTTGGCCGTCCTGATAATTATCTTGAACGACAAGTATCGCGCTGGAAATCCCAGCTNGANAGCTATGGTGAATATGATGGCTGGCCGGGGGCCGATGAAATCCCCGGTATAGATCAGGTGGCCATATGGCTTGAGAACAACCGTCCTGAAAAATTTCAACCGGGCATTTTGCATGGGGACTATCATTTGGCGAATGTCATGTATCGTCCTGATAGTGGCGAGCTTGCGGCCATTGTCGATTGGGAGCTTTCGACCATTGGTGATCCTCTGCTTGACCTTGGCTGGCTCATGGCAACTTGGCCGGACGAGGACAGTCTNTCTGCGGGAATTACGACGGTGAAGCCTTGGAAAGGTTTNCCGACAGNAAATGAACTTGTGGCGCATTACAAGGCGCGATCTGAACGGGATTTGTCCCATATCGAATGGTATGCGNTTCTGGCNTGTTACAAGCTTGGTATTCTTTTGGAAGGGACATACGCAAGGTCCTGTGCAGGGCGCGCGCCAAAGGAAACCGGGGATATGCTGCATGGCAAAACCATTCGTTTGTTTGAACGGGCATTGCGCTGGATAAGGTGATAAAATTGAAAAAGGGTATGATATAAATGACTAATGGAGACACCGATTTTACCGGTAAATGCGTTCTTGTGGTTGGCGGGTCCAGCGGTATCGGGAATGGTATTGCTCATGCGTTTAAGGCGCGTGGTGCGGAGGTTCATGTTTGGGGAACCCGTGCGTCGGCAGCGGATTATGAGGGCGAAGAAGGCTCTGACCTGTCCGGCATAGGCTATACTGGTGTGGATGTTGGTGATCCGGATGCTATTGAGGCNGCGCCATCGCCATTTGGGGATCGGCTTGATGTTTTGGTTCTGTGTCAGGGAACGGTTGAATATAGCCGCCGGGAATTTGAGCGGGAAGGCTGGGACAGGGTTGTCGCGGTTAATTTAAGTAGCCTTTTGCATTGTACGCGAAAATTCAAGCCACAGTTGGGGGATGCGCAAGGGTCGGTAACGATTGTCAGTTCCTTGTCCGGTTACCGGGCCAATATTGGTAATCCAGCCTATGCTGCGTCAAAAGCCGGGGCGATCAATTTGACGAAAACGCTGGGTCAGGCGTGGGCGAAAGACGGGATCAGGGTCAATGGATTGGCCCCCGGTCTTGTGGCGACGAAATTGACCAAAGTAACGACCGATAATCCCAAAAGACGGGATGCGGCATTGGCAAAAATACCGACAGGACGGCTAGGTAAACCAGAAGATATGGCAGGCGTTGCCTTGTTTTTGGCATCCCCGCTGGCAAATTATGTATGTGGTCAGACCATATTGGTTGATGGTGGCCTTGCTCTATAAACTTTAATTAGGAGAGAATGATGAATTTCGAATATTCCGACAAGGTAAAAGACCTGATTGCGCGACTTGAATCTTTCATGGATGAGCATGTTTATCCTAATGAAGTAGAGCGTAACGCATGGGTTAATGCGGAGGTCAATCGCTGGAAAGAATGGCCGAAAATGGAGGAATTGAAAGCAAAGGCGCGGGAAGCGGGTTTGTGGAATCTTTTTCTACCAGCAGAATATGGTAAATTCAGCCCCGGCCTGACAAATCTTGAATATGCGCCCTTGGCAGAAATTATGGGCAAAGTGTCTACTTGTTCAGAGATATTTAACTGTGCGGCGCCTGATTCCGGCAATATGGAGGTTTTGGCAAGATACGGTAGCCCTGAGCAACAGGAACAATGGCTAAAACCTCTGTTGGAAGGNACAATACGTTCCGCTTATGTGATGACGGAGCCACAGGTGGCCTCTTCCGATGCGACAAACCTTGAAATGACGATATTGCCTGATGGCGATGATTATGTGATCAATGGGCGCAAATGGTGGATTTCGGGTATTATGCATCCTAAATGTGACTTGATGCTGGTGATGGGCAAAACGTTGCTTGATAATCCCCGTCATACGCAACATTCAACAATTATCGTTCCGCGCGATACTGAAGGTGTTGAAATCATTAGACCCTTGAGTGTTTTCGGTACCGTCCATTCTCCGGGCGGGCATGCTGAAATGCGTTTTACCAATGTGCGTGTGCCAAAAACAAACATCATTCTTGGCGAAGGCCGGGGATTTGAAATTGCACAGGGGCGTCTTGGCCCTGGACGGATTCATCATTGTATGCGGTCCATCGGTCAGGCTCAGCGCGCCTTGGAATTGATGGCGCAACGTGTGGATAGCCGTACTGCATTTGGAAAAAAATTATCCGTGCAGGGTAGTATCCGCCAAGATGTCGCCAAGTCATTCTGTGAAATTGAACAAGCAAGGCTTCTAACTTTGAAGGCGGCCGATGCCATGGACCGTTATGGCAATAAAGTGGCAAAGGACTTGATTGCGGCCATTAAAATTGTGGCACCGCAAATGGCACAGACAGTAGCAGACCGCGCCATTCAGGCCTTTGGTGGTATGGGCGTATCTGGTGATACACCGATTGCTAATATATTCACGTTGAATCGCTTTTTAAGACTTGCAGACGGACCGGATGAAGTGCATATGGCGCAGTTGGGCAAGATGAAAATTGCCGAATATAACAAATAGGCTAAAGGCTACGTAGGAGAATTCATATGTCGGATGTGACCGTGGAAGAGAAGGCAGAGGCAACAGTAACCGTCGGTTTTAAAAGCTGGTGGATGGTTGCCGTCTTATTCTCGCTTTATGTTTTCTCCTGGGTTGATCGGTTGATCCTGAGTATGATCATCGGGCCGATCAAGGCGGATTTGATGCTGAGTGATTTTGAGATCAGCCTCATCCTTGGTCCGGCATTTGCCATATTCTATGCCATATTTGGTCTGCCGTTGGGTTGGGCTGTTGACCGTTATCCTCGGCGCTGGGTGATTTTCTTCGGGGTTACCCTTTGGGGGCTTGCCACCATGTCTTGTGGTTTCGCCCGGTCTTTCGTCACGTTGATGCTGGGGCGGATCGGCGTCGGCGTTGGGGAAGCCTCGCTTATGCCCGCAGCTTATTCATTGCTGGCGGATGAGTTCCCGCGCGAGAAACTGACTTTGGCGACGTCTGTTTATCAGATGGCGGGCAAGGTGGGTTCGGCGCTGGCCTTTGGTTTGGGTGGTGTGGCGATTGCTTTTGCGGAAACATTGCGCGATGTGAATTGGCNGATGGTTGGGCATATTGAACCATGGCANNTGGTGTTGCTGATGGTGGGCGCACCGGGCTTGTTGATGGCCTTTTTGGTCTTCACCTTCAGTGAGCCAGAACGCAAGGGACTTGCCACTGCGCAAACAGCTGATGTGCAGGGAAATATAGAGGGTCCGTTGAAGATTTTCTTCCGGGAGAATTGGAANTTAATCATCCTGATGATGATCGGCTTTTCATGCGTTGCGATCTGTGGCTTTACCCTGACCTCATGGGTGCCTGAATATCTGTCCAGAAGATTTGACTGGAAACCCATTGAATATGGTCCGGCGTTGAGTGTGATGAATTTATTTGCCGCCGCCACATTGGTGGTCAATGGCAAGATCGTTGATACGCTGTATGCGCGGGGCATGAAAGACGTGCATTTGCGGTTTTATCTGTGGCTTATGCTGGCCTTATCTCCCGCCGCCGTCTTTATTTTTATTGTATCCAGTCCCTATGCTTTCTTAGGGCTATACGGCGTCATTCAAATCATTACAGTTCCCTTTATGATTTACGTGTCCACGGTTATCGCCATGCTGGCTCCCAATGAAATTNGGGGTCGGCTGATCGCGATATTTCTGTTCTCCATCACCATCTTTGGTATGGGGGTCGGGCCAACCCTTGTCGGGGCTTTGACGGACTTTGTGTTTGTTGATGAGAGTAAAATCGGCACGTCGATCGGGATCGTTGTCGGCGGGGCTTATGTCGTGGCGATGCTCTGCATGTATCTGGCGTTGAAGCATTTGCGCCCGGCCATTGAAAGAGCAGAAAAAAGACGGGCGGAGCTTGCCCCTCAGACAGCGGCTTGATGTATCAGCCGCAACACAGGAAAATTGATTATGTCGCTTAATATTACCCGTCTTTCCGCAGCGCAGCGCAGCAGTATGGCGCTCACTGATGAGAGGGTTTGCTATAATTGGGATGAGCTGAATCCGGTCATGAACCGGGCGATCAATGCTCTGTTGTCATTAGACTATGACACGCGCCGTATTGTAGTTTATGCTAATAACAGTGCGGAAACCGTTATTGCTTATATTGCGGCTTTTCATGCCGGGGTGTCCAGCGTTCCGGCGAGCTATCATCTGACGGCTGTGGAGATGGCTTATATTCTTGAAAATTCACAGACCAAAGTCCTTTTTGTCAGCCCGGAAACGGCAGAGGCTGGTTTGGAAGCCGCACGGTTGGCGGGCGTTAAAACCGTGATTGGCTGGCGGTGTAAGCCTGATGATCGGATTATTCCGTGGGAAGACTGGATC
>JAESPY010000010.1 GCA_016765435.1 Emcibacter sp. | reverse complement strand
CATACGGTCACTGGCGACCCTTGCATATGACATGCGACGTAGTCGTTATTTCCGCACCCAATTGATCAAGGCTCTGACCATATTGGAAGAAGGCCATGTCAGCCCGGAAGATTTTCAAGGGTCATGGGCCGGTGCTATGGGGCAGGGACAGTTCATGCCGTCCAGCTTCTTTGCCTATGCTTATGATTATGACGGTGATGGTAAAAAGGATATCTGGACCAATAAAGCGGATGTTTTTGCCTCAATTGGTAATTACCTGAAAGAACATGGTTGGCAGGCAGACCGTACGTGGGGCCGCCAAGTCAGCTTGCCTGACGACGTTGCGGGCCTCTGGAAAAAAGTTAAACAAACAGAAAAGATCAAAAGTTGCCGCCGCGCCTTAAAGGAGCACAGCAAGCAATATAGCCTCAAAGAGTGGCAGGATATGGGCGTTCGGACAATTTACGGCAGTGATCTGCCCGCCGTCGCGGACAGGAATTTCAAAGCCTCGTTGGTTATGCCGGCGGGCCCGGACGGTCCGGCCTTTTTAACGTATAAAAATTTCAGAGCGATATTGAGCTATAATTGTTCAAATTATTATGCCCTTGGAGTCAGCTTGCTTTCGGATGAATTGAAATGTATTTAATGCGTCGGTTTTTAATTATTCTTTTCTGTTTGAGCCTTGGTGCTTGCGGGGTGAGTAGAGGCACCTATGAAAGCGCCGGCCCACCAAATCCAACTTATAAGGTTGGCAAGCCCTACCGGGTATCGGGGAAAACCTATCGCCCTGCGGCGGACCCTCATTATGACAGAACGGGGCTGGCGTCATGGTATGGGTCTAAATTCCACGGACGCAAAACGGCCAATGGTGATATTTTTAACATGAACGACCTGACCGCCGCCCATACCACGTTACCCATGCCCAGTTATGTCCGTGTGACCAATCTGGATAATGGGCGCTGGTTGATATTACAGATTAATGACCGGGGACCATTCATCGGCGACCGTCTGATCGATGTATCGCGCAGGGCGGCTCAATTGTTGGGTTTTGAGAAAAAAGGTGTGACAAAGGTCCGGGTACAGGCCGTGGAGGGACCAAGGGGGAAACTGCCAACTCAGACACAGGCACAAAAAACATCGCCGCCCCGCATTATACCGACGGTTCAGCCTGAGCAGCCTGTTGTTGCTGAGAAAAAGGTCGAGCCTCCACAAACTGATATGGCTAAAAATATATATGTTCAGATTGGTGCCTATTCGAATGAGAATAATGCCAAAAGAATTGTTAACTCTGTTCATCATATCAGCAATACAAAGATTGAAAAAGTGGATGTTAACGGCCAAAATCTCTATCGTGTCAGGATCGGTCCTCATCCCACAGTGGAATTAGCTGAGATTATACTTGGCAGAATATTATCATTGGGTCACAATACAGCCCGTATCATTACGGATTATTAAAACTTCATTCAGATCAGAAAAATACATGATGAGAAATAAATTACTGAAAAGCATTATTGGTACTGCCGCAATCAGCCTTAGTCTGATGACAGTACAAGCCGCAGAGATCAAAACACAGGCGAAACACGCCATATTAGTAGAGGGGGCCACCGGGGCCGTATTGTTCGAGCATGACCCCGATGTGAGAATGCCGCCGTCCTCCATGAGCAAACTAATGACCGTCTACCTAACGTTTGAAAGACTGCGGGATGGAAATATCTTGCTGGATGATGAGTTTAAAGTCAGTGATGGCATATGGCGTAAATGGCGGTTGCAGGGATCAACCATGTTCCTGAAAGCCCGCCAGAAAGTGACTGTTCGAGATTTGCTTCTTGGTGTGATTGTTCAATCGGGCAATGATGCCTGTGCCGTTTTGGCCGAAGGAATCGCCGGCTCCGAAGAAGTTTTTGTGGAATGGAGCAACGAAAAAGCCGCAGAACTGGGTATGAAAGATTCTCATTTCGCCAATGTCAATGGCTGGCCGGACTCCGCGCATTATATGTCGGCCCGAGATCTTGCAACCTTGTCACAAAAGCTGGTCACTGAATTCCCTCAATATTATGCCATGTTCAAGCAAAAGAAATTTACCTATAATGATATTTCACAAACCAATCGCAATCCAATCCTCTATAGCATGCCATCCGCAGATGGCTTGAAAACCGGACATACGGAGGACGGGGGCTATGGTCTTGCGGCTTCGGCTATTCAGGATGGTCGCCGTCTGGTTCTGGTCCTCAATGGCCTTAAAAGCAACCGCGCTCGCGCTCGGGAAGCAGAAAGACTGTTAAATTACGGTTTCCGCAATTTCAGCGTCTATCCCCTGTTCAAAGCCGGAGACACCGTTGATTCAGCAAATGTATGGCTGGGGATGAAGGCCAAGGTGCCTTTGGTGATTGAGGAAGATGTCATTCTTTCTCTGAGCCGTCAGGACCGCCGGAAAATGAAAGCTAAAATCATTTATACAGGGCCAATACCAGCCCCGATCGTCAAGGGCCAGCCCATCGCAACCCTTGAAATTTCCGCCAGAGACATGAAAACCGTACAAATTCCCTTGGTGGCTGGGGCTGATGTCTCCAAACTTGGTGGTGTCAGCCGCCTGAAAGCGGCCTTTAATTACCTGTTAATGGGGTCTGCGGGCAGTGAATAAAAATACTTTGTCTCGCGGAAAATTTATTTCCTTTGAAGGCGGTGAGGGCGCGGGAAAATCGACACAGGTAAATCTGTTGCGGGATCATTTGAGTGGTATGGGCATTGATGTTGTCCTGACCCGGGAACCGGGCGGTGCGCCAGGAGCCGAAGAAATCCGCCAACTTCTTGTCACGGGAGAACCGGACAAATGGGTCCCCATGACAGAGATTCTTTTGTTTTATGCCGCACGTGTGGATCATCTGGAACGGACAGTTTTACCCGCTTTGGCGCAAGGAAAATGGGTCATTTCAGACCGTTACGCCGATTCAACTTTCGCCTATCAGGGAGCCGGGCAGGGGGTGGATAGGGCTGTCGTTCAACAAATTCACCAATTGGCAACAAATAATTTCTGGCCTGACCTTACTCTAATACTCGATACGGACCCCGCAGTGGGTTTGAGCCGTGCAACCGCGCGGGAGGCTGCCCTGTCCGAAGAACAGCGAGAAGATCGCTATGAAAAGATGCAGGGAGAGTCTCATGCGCGGCTCCGTCAGGCTTTTCTGGATATTGCGGATAAAAATCCTGAGCGGTGCCATGTGATAACAGGCGGAGGAACCATTGGCGATGTAGCCACGCAAATCTCGCAACAGGTGTCCGCAATCTTTGGTTTGGGCCTATGACAGAGAATATACAGGAATTAGCCCTGAGGGGCCATGAAAATGCCGAACAGTTGTTTCTGGAGGCCTATAATTCAAACAGGCTGCACCATGCTTGGCTTATCACAGGGCCGCGCGGTATTGGTAAGGCTTCTCTAGCCCATAAAATGGCGCGGTTTTTGCTGAATAACCCGCCCGGCAATGATACCGCGCCCGGTTTATTTGGAGAGCCTCTCGAAAAGACCCCAGCCATATCACTGGATACGGACCCTGCATCTCAAGCTAATATGCTTATGACAGCGGGCAGTCACGGGGATCTTGTCATCATTGAACGGCAGATAAATGAAAAAACCGGAAAAATGAAAGCCGAGATCGTCGTTGATGACGTACGAAAGTTACAAAATTTCTTTGCCCGAACATCACTGGAAGGCGGTTGGCGCATTGCCATTATTGATAGCGCCGACGAAATGAACCGCAACGCCGCCAATGCGGTCTTGAAAGTTTTGGAAGAGCCGCCAGAGAATGTATTGCTTGTTCTGCTGGCACATGCACCGGGAAAATTATTGCCGACCATTATCTCACGCTGTCGGCAATTAAGGCTCAATCCGTTGGGGCTGGACATTGTCTGTGATATTCTGACAAAACATTACCCAGACCTATCGCCCGATGAAATTGAGGGCTATGCGGTTTTAAGTGATGGAAGTCCAGGCTATGGGATTAGTCTGGTTGACAATCAGGGACTGGATTTATATATCCAGATTCTGGAAATTCTATCTTCTCTGCCTCACCTTGATGTGCCGTTGGCGCATAAAATGGCTGATAGCCTGAGCAATAAAAAAGTCGAACAGAAATATGTTCTTTTCGGTGAGCTTTTGACCGCCTTCATTAACCGGATGATCCGCCACGTTGCAGCCCTGGAAAATGATCAAGAAAGTCCAGTAAAAGCAGTGCTCAGCGGTGAATTAGCGCTTATGGAGCAATTAGGGCAAAGAATACCACTTGATCAGTGGGTCGACCTGTGGGAAAAGATAACCCGTAAAATGGGTCGGATTAATCTGGATCGCAAACAGGTCATCCTCAATATCCTGACCCTGCTCAGTCAAAAATTAACTTAGGGTATTTTCTCAGATGACGGCAAAGAACGCCTTTTACATCACGACACCAATCTATTACGTGAATGACATTCCCCATATCGGCCATGCCTATACAACGCTGGCCTGTGATGTGATGGCCCGTTTCAAACGGATGGATGGTTTTGATGTCATGTTCCTGACCGGAACCGATGAACACGGCCAGAAAGTGGAAAAATCCGCCGCCGCAAAAGGCAAGGACCCTTTGGCTTTCTGTGATGAAGTTTCTATGCGTTTTCGAGAACTCGCCAAAGCTATGAATTTCTCCAATGATGATTTTATTCGGACGACGGAAGAAAGACATAAAATTGCCTGTCAGGCTTTATGGCGGAAACTGGAAGAAAGCGGTAATATCTATCTGGATAAATATGCGGGCTGGTATTCGGTACGGGATGAGGCCTATTATGCAGAAAGTGAGCTTTCAGAAGGGGAAAACGGTGAAAAACTGGCCCCGACGGGTGCGCCCGTGGAATGGGTAGAGGAAGAAAGCTATTTCTTTAAATTATCAGCATGGGAAGACAGATTGCTGAAATGGTATGAAGAATTGCCGGAAACCGTCTTGCCCAAAAGCCGCAAAAATGAAGTGAAGAGTTTTGTCGAAGGCGGCTTGCGTGATCTGTCTGTGTCCCGGACCAGCTTTTCATGGGGCGTTCCGGTGCCCGGCAACGACAAACATATCATGTATGTCTGGATTGATGCGCTGACCAATTATCTCACTGCGGCGGGTTATCCCGATATGGATAGTGAGAAATTCCAGAAATTCTGGCCTGCGGATATTCATATGGTGGGCAAGGATATTGTGCGTTTCCATGCAGTTTATTGGCCAGCGTTTCTCATGGCCGCCGGAATTGAACTACCGAAACGGGTTTTTGCCCATGGCTGGTGGACCAACGAAGGACAGAAGATTTCCAAGTCTTTGGGCAATGTGATTGATCCTTTTGAAATTATCGAAGAGTTTGGCCTTGATCAGGTTAGATATTTCCTGATGCGCGAGGTTCCCTTTGGCAATGATGGTGACTTTTCCCACACTGCCATGATTAACCGCATTAATTCGGACCTTGCCAATGACCTTGGTAATCTGGCCCAGCGCTCGCTCAGTATGATTTTCAAAAATTGTGACGGACAGATTCCCGCAGTCGGAGACTTTTCCGCCGAGGATGAAAAAATTCTGGCGCAGGCGGACAGCCTGCTACCACAGATAAGAGACTTGATGGAGCGTCAAAGCATAAACAAGACATTGGAGGCCATATGGAAAGTAGTCTCCGACTGTAATGTTTATTTCGCCGGGCAAGCGCCCTGGGCTTTGAAAAATACCAATCCAGAGCGTATGGGAACGGTATTATATGTCACAGCGGAAGTGGTGCGCCAGATCGGAATTATCATCAACTTTATCATGCCAGATTCCTCCTCAAAGCTTCTGGACCAGATTAACATTGATGCCGACCAACGGGGGTTTGCTCAATTGGGCGCGGCAGGACGGCTGACACCCGGGACAAAACTAGATTAACCCGAAGGCGTATTTCCCCGTTATATCAAGGCAGATGGCAAATGATTGTTGATAGCCATTGCCATCTGAATTACGGGACCATGATGGAGGATATGTCCGGCGTTATGGCACGGGCCAAAAATGCTGGCGTCGAAACCATGTTGGCCATTAATGCGCGTCTGAGTGAATATGACGATGTGCTAGCCTTGGCCAAAAAATATGATCACGTATACGGCACCGTGGGCAGTCATCCCCATGAAGCCGAAAAAGAACCGGGCATAGGGGCCGAAGAGCTTGTTGAAAAATCCCGCCATGAGAAAATTATTGGTATTGGGGAAACCGGGCTGGATTTCTTTTATGAATATGCCCCCCGTGATCTTCAGGAAGCCAATTTCCGCGCGCATATCACCGCATCCCGTGAGACTGGACTGCCGTTAATTGTCCATGCCCGTGATGCAGATGATCTTTGTATAGAGATCATGCGCGATGAAATGGGGAAGGGAGCCTATCCCGCCGTTATTCACTGTTTCACCGCATCCCGTGCCTTTGCAGAGGCCAGTTTGGATTTGGGGTTTTACATTTCCATATCGGGTATTGTGACCTTTAAAAGTGCCAAAGA
Organism: Emcibacter sp.; assembly: GCA_016765435.1. Lineage (GTDB taxonomy): Bacteria > Pseudomonadota > Alphaproteobacteria > Sphingomonadales > Emcibacteraceae > Paremcibacter. The sequence continues at coordinate 5,775 of JAESPY010000010.1, read as the reverse complement.
CCTTCAGGAAACAACAAAAATTATTCCTCTGGATAGATTGTTGATTGAAACGGATGCGCCCTACCTGTCGCCAGTGCCAAAACGCGGCAAGCCCAACGAGCCATCCTATGTCAAATACACCGCCGAATTTCTGTCAAACCATCTGAAAATTCCCTATGAGGAGTTGGCAAAAACAACAACAGATAATTTTTATACTCTTTTCTCAAAGGCTAAACGGCCATGCCAAAGTCTTTAAAGATAACCATTCTAGGCTGTGGAACCTCTACCGGGGTGCCAAAAATTGGGGGGGAATGGGGTGTTTGTGACCCGAACAACCCAAAGAATAGACGAAGAAGATCATCGGTTTTTATTGAGGATAGCCAGACTAAAGTTCTGATAGATACAACGCCAGACCTACGGGAACAATGTCTGGATGCTAATATCACCCATATTGACGGGGTGCTTTATACGCATGATCACGCGGATCATACCCACGGCATTGATGACTTGCGGGCCATATCCCACATTATGAAAAGGCGGGTTGAAGCTTATAGTAACGCCCGCACCATATCGGTCTTGAAAAAGCGATTTGATTATATTTTCGAAAGCAAAGAAGGCTATCCCGCCATTCTAAACAGCACAGAGATTGAAAAGGATGAATTCAATATTGGTTCTCTTGCCATACAGCCTTTTGATCTCACGCATGGCCCTTCGATAACTTTGGGGTTTCGATTAAATAGAATGGCTTATACAACTGACCTTAATGCGATACCTAAGGAAAGCGAGGCTTATCTACAAGACCTTGACCTGTGGATTGTCGATGCTTTGCGGCCAGAGCCTCATCCGACCCATTCTCATTTGGAGCAGACCTTGGGCTGGATTGAAAAATTCAAACCCAAACGGGCGATCCTAACTCATATGACATGGGATATGGATTATGAAACTTTGAAAAAAGCGTTACCTGAACATATTGAACCCGCATATGATGGCATGGTTATCAGGATTTAATAATTTCATGAAAAACAGCAGCCGAAACATCACGCTTCTTATCATCAGTCAGGCCATTGCGCTGACGTCAACCATTACCATGGTGACCTATTCAGCTTTGGTGGGGAAGATGCTTACCGACAGCACTTCAATGGCGACTATACCTGCGGCCATGGGGCTTGTTGCGGCGGCTCTTACGGCCTATCCGGCCTCCATGTTTATGAAAGCATATGGTCGTAAAAAAGGCTTTCAGGTCGGGGCATTATTCGCGCTATTGTCTGGAATTCTGACTTATTATGGCATTTACAATGAGAATTTCATTCTTTTTAGTTTTGGCGTTATGATCCACGGTGTCTTTCAATCCTTTGCCGCCTTTTATCGCTTCACCGCCATGGAGGTCACACCACCGCACCGACATAAACAATCCGTGTCTTATGTTCTGGCGGGTGGTTTGATTTCTGCTTTCGTCGCACCAAGTGCTGCCCAATTTTTCGAGGCAACCTTCTATCTGCCAATTCCCTATGCCGGAACCTATATTCTGGTGATTATACTAAGTTTTCTGACACAATTTGTCCTTTTGTTCTTAAAATTCCCTGACCATAAAGCCGCAGAGGAAGAGCCAAAAGGAGAGGCGCCCATAAAGCCAACTCTGGTACAAGTTCTGAAAAGACCCGTGTTCCTTTGCGCTAGCCTCAATGCGGCTGGTGCCTATCTTATGATGTCCTACGTCATGACGTCATCACCGATACAAATCGTAGAATACTGCGGGTTTCAGATCGGCGAAGCGGCCAGTGTCATACAATGGCATGTGGTGTCAATGTTCCTACCAGCGTTCTTTTGCGGTTCTCTGGTCGTTCGTTTTGGTTCGATTAAGGTTCTTTTTGCTGGCATGCTATGTTTTATGATGTCAGCGATATTTGCCATACAGGGAGTGGAGCTGATTAATTTTTATGGATCGCTAATGCTTCTGGGGCTGGGTTGGAACTTTATGTTTGTTGCCGGTACGACTTTACTGGAACGGGCTTATAGCCCTTCAGAGAAAGCGCATGTTCAAGGTATTAACGATTTTGTAGTGTATGGATTAACCGCCATTTCAACGCTGACATCAGGATATATGCTGGAAACTATTGGTTGGGTCAATATGAATAAAGTAATCTTCATTGTCCTTGGTCTGTTGTTGATTGTGACTTTCTGGTACGTGCTTTCTGATCGAAAGACATTTGGCTTGAAAGCCTCCTGNAACCCTCTTGCTTATTAGTTAACGCTAACTTAATAACTATGGCCTAATTTGAGAGGAAATCATAGTAAAAGTAAAGGGCTGTTAGTGAAGACGTATTTTCCCCAAGAAGAAACAAATATAGGTAGAGGGTTTCCGCTTTCTATTGTCTTGATTGTCGTCTTTATTTCCATTGCCCCAATTATACTGAATTTATTTGGTCTGGATTTTTCATCTGGTGGTCAGGGATTTAATGTCAATGATATTGCCGCGCAAAATCTAAAAAAATCCGAACTTGCTGATGAAATGTTTTATGCCCTAAAAGGAGGCTTGCAGCACGGATTATTAGAATGGAGTTCCGTCATTGTTGCCTTTATGACGGTTATATTTTCTTTCATTCATTATCGTAATAACGGCGAATTTACAGTTCCCGTCATTGGCATCGCTTTGGTAAGTTCCGGTTTTATGGATATGTTTCATACGCTGGCGGCCATGAGATTGATTGATGCTAGCGCCGATAATACTGACTTAATTCCCTTCACATGGGCTTTATCACGTGGCTTTCATTCAATTATTCTAATCGTTGGGGCTTCGCTTGCCTTGTATTTTCTTCAACAGAAAAAACAAAAAAAGCAGGACAGGACCTGGATTATTGTTGCCGTCAGCGTCACTTTTATTGGACTTGCCTATGCGCTTGTCCATTTGGCGGCAACCAATGCTGTTTTGCCCCAAACTCAGTTCCCAGACAGCTTCATGACCCGTCCTTATGATGCTATCCCTTTGCTTATTCTTATTCTGGCCGTATATCCTTTCTGGTATCTTCATAAACGCAAACCCTCTTTATTCACAGCGGCTATGATATTAGCACTGGTACCGGATATTGTGCTTGAAGCCCATATGGCTTTTGGATCATCGGCTTTGTTCGATAATCATTTTAACATTGCCCATTTCCTGAAAATCATTGCCTATCTGGTGCCTTTCATTGGCCTTATGCTGGATTATGCTTTTTCCTATACCCAGTTATCCCGCGAAGTAAAGCGAACACAGCAGGCGCAAAAAGCCCTTTTGTCCTCAAAAAAAATAGCGGAATCAACATCCGTTCGCATGGAAGCCATTTTAACAACTGCTGNGGATGCTATTATCAATATTGATGAAAAGGGGATCATCACATCTTTTAACAAGTCCGCCTGTGATATGTTCGGCTATAAAGCCTACGAAGTCCTAGGGCAAAATGTTAAAATGCTGATGGATCATGATAACCAACGCGCCCATGACGGTTATTTGTCAAAATACCATAACGTCGGCAAAAAACACATGATTGATAAGACACGGGAAGAAATGGCCGTGCGCAGTAATGGCGAATCTTTCCCCATCGACCTTTCCATTTCAGAAATAAGAACAGAAAATGAGCATTTATATACTGCCTTTATCCGGGATATTACCGAACGGACACAAGCTGAATTTGAATTGCGGGACGCTAAAGTACGGGCGGAAGAAACCTCTAAAATGAAATCCGAATTTCTGGCTAATATGAGCCATGAAATCAGAACGCCCATGAACGGTGTCATCGGAACCACAGGGTTGTTGCTAGATACGGAGCTTTCCGGCCAACAACGTCATTATGCCGAAACAACCATGAGATCAGCAGATGCTTTGCTGTCGCTGATCAACGATATTCTCGATTTTTCCAAAATTGAAGCGGGGAAAATTGATGTTGAAGCCGTAGATTTCAATATTCTTACCCTCATGCAGGATATTCTGGAAATGCAGGCGCTCAAAAATACAGATGGTAATGTAGAATTACTATTTTATTTTGAGGACGATAACTTAAGGAATGTGATCGGTGATCCCGGCCGCATCCGTCAAATCGTGACAAACCTTCTCTGTAATGCGGCCAAATTTACCGAAAAAGGCCATATATCACTTAATATCTCATGCCAAGAGAATAAGGATAATCAGGTTACATTCCGTATCGAAGTCGAAGACACCGGCATTGGCATCCCAAAAGATAAACAAGAGCTGATATTTAATAAATTTGATCAGGCCGATAACTCAACAACTCGCCGTTTTGGTGGCACGGGTCTTGGTTTATCCATCTGTAAAAGCCTTGCAAATCTTATGGGCGGAGAAATCGGCGTTGAGAGCGAATTCGGACAGGGAACCCGTTTTTGGGTGACGATAAAGCTTGAAAAAAGCCACAAAGTTATTGAAGAGAATGACATCATTGATTGTGATATTCTTATTGACCGGAAAATCCTGTCGGTGGATGACAGTCCATTGGCAAATATGATAATTTCTGACCAGCTAAAGCCATGTGGTTGCGTGGTTACTTGTGTATCAAGTGGTGCAAAGGCTGTAGAAGAATTGAAAGACGCAGCCGGGAAGGGGGCACCATATGACCTCATTGTGATGGACTATTGTATGCCCGAAGTGAATGGAGAGATGCTTGCAGAACTCATCCGGTCAGAAAATGACATTGCACAAACTCCAATGGTGCTTGTTACATCGGCACCTATGAATATTGACAGCACCAAAATAAAAGAAATCGGGTTTTCAGGGTATTTAATTAAGCCTTTGTTTCCAAGGGAAATTTCTTACATTATTGCCAGTGTATTTAACGCCGTAAAAGCTGGTATAGATATGCCGTTAATCACCCGAAATAATATTGTGCAAAAGGGTCCCAAGGAACAGGAAATCATGACTTTTAATCATGCTCATATATTATTGGTCGAAGATAATCCGGTGAATAAAATGATTGCCACAACCATTCTGGAAAAAATTGGTTGTACTGTAACGCCCGCTGGTAATGGACTTGAAGCATTAAGTATGTTCAAGCAACAAAAATTCAACCTGATTTTCATGGACTGTCAAATGCCGGAAATGGGTGGTTTAGAAGCTTCTACCAAGATCAGAGAAATAGAGCGCAAGAAAAACCTGACCAGAACGCCGATCATTGCCTTTACCGCCAATGCCATGGATGGCGATCGGGAGGATTGCCTGGCAGCGGGTATGGATGATTATATTTCAAAACCTGTGGCAAAGAATGATATGGGCAACATGTTAACCAAATGGATAGAGCGTACGGATGACGCTCTAACACCACATATAGACAACGTGGAGACGGGTCAACAGATATCCAAAGCCATAGACTATGACGTGCTTGATAATTTAAAGGACATCACCAACGGCCAGCATATAGAGATATTGAAATTATTCCTTGAGTTGTCGGAAGAAACAATTCCCGCAATCATGTCAGCCATTGGTCGTGATGATACGGATGAGTTAAAACGCAAGGCACATTATTATAAATCCTCAAGCCAACAGATTGGCGCGACCATATTAAGCCAACTGGTCATAGAACTTGAAAAATTTGGCAAGGATGACAATCTCTCAGGCATTGAACCTGTACTGAATGATTTTGTATCGCATTCAGAGATTGTCATGGAAGAGATCACAAAATATATCGACGAAGAAAAGGCCGCATAAGTATTCTTACAGAATATACTTATAAAAATGTTCCATAATATAAATTCTTCCGCTATCCGCGCTCTGGGCAGGGGTGGCCGCTTGTGCCGATGATCCACCGTCAAAAG
>JAESPY010000009.1 GCA_016765435.1 Emcibacter sp. | reverse complement strand
TGATTGTGCATCAGGACCTCACCCTAAAACCTTACCCTAAGGAAACTTTATAATGCTGAAAATAGGCAAATTACCAGACCGGAAGCCGGTTAAACTTACTATCTCTGTTATGCCGGACTTGTACGAACAAATTCAGGATTATGTCCGCGTTTATGAAGTGGAATATGGGCAGGTAGAAACGCCGCAAAACCTTATTCCAGCGATGCTTGAAACTTTTATTCACAGCGATCACCAGTTCAAAAAATCAAGACAGAAAATTCGGCGAGAATGAACTCTATTTTCCGTTAAATGTTCTGTCGGGCCAATTTTTTTGAACAATTCATTAACAGGAGGGAGAAGAAATACCAGTTAAAGATTCTTCAAAATTTATGAGTTTTGGACAAAGCTCATAATCGGAGAAATACGGTGTGGCGATGCCACGCATTTATGATTTTTGCCATGGCAAAAGTTGGGGTGGGTTGGGGCCAAACTTACAGTCACTCATTTTCAATTCAACGACAAAAGAAAAAATGACGGTTTCTACTGCCTTGCAGCAGACACTCCGGAATTTTTGATTTTGACGTCTGGTCTTCGGCGGATTTTAAGAAATGAAATTTTTCTCCGAAGTCGATGAAATCTCCATTTCCGGACACCTTCGATGATTTGAAAATGACTGCCTTCCTTTTTGGCTTTTATCAACCCACCCCACCTTCCGCCAAGGCAGTGTTGGGGGAAGAGGGGCGATAAGTGAAATTATTGTCAAAGGAATTTTAATATGGCGACCATTACAAAAGTTGAGTGGACGACTGAAAAAGGAAAAACATCAAACCGCTGGAAAGTGGAATATCGTGATTCTGTCAATAAACGACGTTTTAAGAATTTTAAAAAACAAAAAGATGCGAAGTCCTTCGCGGCTCAAATTGCTAGTGACGTTAATAGGGGAGTGCATGTTGCTGACAGTCAGACAATGACCTTTGGTGAGTTCCATGAAACATATCTTAGATATTGCGATGCCCAAGGGTTGGAAAGATCAACATGGAAAGATTATGAGGGAGTATTACGGAATTATTTGGTTCCAAGGTTTGGCAAACAACGTTTAACAGAAATTACGATCAAAAATGTGAAAGATTTTTTGCTGGAACTGCGTGTTAATTCTAGCCTGTCACACAAACGAATTATGAGAATTAAAATTATTCTTGGGGCGGTTTTAAGCCTGGCAATCGAAGATGAGTATCTTTCCAGAAATGTTGTAAAATTTATAAAATTAAGGGCTCCCAAAGAAAAAGTTGCCATTCATGTGGATGATGAGGATGTACTTGATGGTGTTCTTATTCCTACTCTTGAAGATTTGGCAAAGATTATCGGTGTTGGAAATCTTTCCCTGCGGGATCATTGCATGATTGTTATGGCTGTGATGACGGGACTTCGTGCGTCGGAGCTTTTTGGTCTTGGATGGCGGCATATTGATTTTACTAAATCCATTGTCATGGTCAGGAGGCGTGTTGATATTTGGCGGCAAATGGGGTCACTCAAAACAAAAGCCTCCAAACGTAATGTTCCTATCCCTTCATTGGCTATAGAGCTTCTGAAAAGTTGGAAATCGCAATGTCCAGATACAGAAGAAGGGTTATGTTTTCCTAATGAGGTTGGAAAATCCCTTAATCGGCCTAATTGGGACAAGAGGGTTTGGACACAGCATTTGAAATCACTTGATTTACTTGTGAAGGGGAAGAAGAAATATCTTTACAAAAATATGCGTCACGCTTTTGCTTCCTTGGCGATCAAAGAAGGGGCTAATCCAAAAGAAATTATGAAAATGATGGGGCATAGTAAAATTTCAATCACTTTTGGAATCTATGGGGATTTGTTTCCCGATGATGAGAATTTTAACAATATATCTGAAAAAATTGCTCAGTCCTTAAAGTGCTTGAGCCAAGGAGATTCCAGTTAAGAGAGAATGACATCAAACACCCACCTCTATATTACAAATAAATTTCACGATTGACATTTGTGAAATTTATTTGTAATATAGAGGTGGGAAAAACAAGGCTCACTCTGATTGGAAGGTGATAATATATGGCCGGTTTAGCGATTAAAGAGACAGCCGTATCAAGGCTGGTTGCGGGACTAAAGGAATATGGCGGCCTTAAAGGTCGTGACATTGCCAATATCATCGGTGTATCGCCACCAACGGTTTCACGTTGGAGTAGGGGCGAAGGTGGCCCGACAATTGAAAAGCAAACAATCATAGCAGAGCTGCGTTGGGTTGCCGAACGATTGTCCGATTTTTACGAACCAGATGAAGTCCGTCTCTGGCTCCAGTCGCCCCACCCTCAACTTGAGAGCCAGAAACCATACGATTTGATCAATGAGGGGCGCACCGGAGAAGTGCTGGAAGTTCTTGAACGTCTGGATAGTGGGGTTTATCTGTAGAATGGTAGTCGCGGTACACCGCAATCATGATGATCGACTACTTGACGCTTTAGAGGGGATCAAGGGGCACTCATATAATGGTGCAATGTGGCGCGCAGTCCGGGAAGGGCGGTCAGTGCTGGATGGGTCGCGTGGGGCCGGTCGCTGGAATCCGTCACCTCTGAGTGTACTATACGGCGCAAAGGATGCTAATGGAGCCATCTCTGAGATTCATTTCCACCTGAACCGTGGTCAATCAGTCTTTCCATCAAAGATGAAACATACATTATTTGAACTGTCAGTTATCACTGACCGGACGCTTGTATTATTGAAAATGAGCGATCTGACTGCGTTAGGTGTGGATGAAGCAAAATATCAACAAATACTTTATAAGCGGACTCAGGAAATTGCTGATGCGGCGGCATTTATGGGATTTGATGGTATTATAGCGCCGAGTGCGCGATATGAATGTGATAATATAGTGTTATTTCTCGATTTATTTAATCTGGAAAATATTGAAACTGTCTCTGACAACCCGATTAAGTGGAATGAGTGGCGCGCTAAAAACCGTCTTTAGTACGATATCATGGAAGAGGGCCTGGTCTATTCAGGGGAGAGCGGTATGCCCTGTTCCACGCGCTCGGCTGAGCTTATGAGTTCTTCCAGAAATGACTGATATATAAATCATTATATAGTTATATGGCTTATATATCAGTCGTTATGCGTCTAAAAAGGATGGAGTATGCTGAGGTCACAAGAGGGGTTTTGAAATATAATGGAAGATAAAGAAAAAATAACTTTAGAGTTACTTTGTGCTGCTGATGAAATTGATAGTGGTGAGATCACACCTTTAAATTTTGAGAAAATGATGGCTGATATTGATGTCCAGTTAGGTCAGAGAGATGCTCTAGCTTGATAGAGTGTGATTATATGGCTTGAGTAATAATAAAAATACTATAATGTTCTTAATATGTAATAAATAAGATTAAGAGATATTATAATGTTCTTTAAGTGGACTCCAGAGCAAGTAAAAGCAAAGATTTCTGAGCGCGTGCAGAAATGTCGTTTGGAGCTTAATTTATCGCGGCAGGGGCTGGCGGACCGCTCTGGTGTTGCTTTCTCAACCTTGCGTATTTTTGAGCGTGAAGGAGAAATTTCTTTAGAGAATTTATTAAAGCTTGCGGCTGCGCTGGGAGAGCTTGAAGCTTTTTCGCAATTATTTACACTAAAGAAAGAAGATATATCAAGTCTTGATGAATTATTGGAGGCGGATCAGCAGCGCCAGCGAGGAAGGCGCAAATGAAATATACACCTGTTAATTTGGTTCACATTTTTTTGGATTTTGGCCATTTAAAGCAAAAAGTAGGGCGCTTAGCTCTCAAAGACCGTGTCATTTATTTCGAGTATGATCCTGATTTTTTGAAAACGGGGCTACAGATTTCTCCATTTTATTTACCTCTGGAAACAGGTGTTCATACGGCTGACCGTTCTTTGTTTGAAGGCTTGCAGGGTGTTTTTAATGATAGTCTTCCCGATGGCTGGGGGAGGTTACTTCTTGATCGTCGTATGCGCAGTTATGGGTTAGATCCAAAAATATTGAGTCCACTTGATCGCCTGGCCCATGTTGGGAGTAGTGGAATGGGAGCCTTAACATTTGAGCCTGACCATACAGAACATGGGGGTGAGGGTGATTTTCTTGATTTAGATAAAATTGCAGCAGAATCCTTACAAGTATTAGAGGGCGAGGCTGATGACGTTTTAGAAAAGCTGATAAATTTAAACGGTTCTTCGGCAGGCGCGCGCCCAAAGGTGGTTGTGAATGTCAGTGCAGATATGAAGCACGTGATCCATGGTTCTGATATTGTGCAGGAAGGATATAGTCAGTGGATGATTAAGTTCCCCATGTCTGGGGATCCAAAAAATAGCGCGGAAATGGAATATAAATATAGTTTAATGGCGCATGAAGCAGGGCTTGAAATGATGCCAACATATTTATTTCCTGCGAAAAAAGGCGCGGGGTATTTTGGCGTAAAGCGCTTTGACCGTGGAAATGGGGAACGGGTTCATATGCATACAGCTTGTGGTTTGTTAAATGCAGATTTTAGAATCCCATCCATGGACTATCTTGATCTCTTACGTGCCACACAAATGCTGACAAAAGATTTGCGTGAAGTGGAGAAAATGTTTCGTTTGGCGGTCTTTAATGTGCTGTCCCATAATCAAGATGATCACAGCAAGAATTTTTCCTTTTTAATGGATGATCAAGGGGCATGGCGGGTTTCCCCCGTTTATGACCTGACATATTCATCAGGCGTAGGTGGTGAGCAAAGTACAATGGTTATGGGGAAAGGTAAAAATATTACCCCAGACGATTTACTCATGCTTGGTGACACTGTTGGATTAAAGAAAAAAAATGTGGTGGAAATTTATAAACAGGTAAAAGCTGTTTTAGAGAATTGATTTTATTGTGCCATCGGTATGGTTTTTAGATGCTCTTCAACGGCCTGTGCTACGCGGCTTTCTATAGGCAAGTCGTTTTGAACATCAGTCCATAAATCATGAAACTGATTTATTGTTTCTTTCACTGTATTTATGACAATGGTTTCTGGAAGTTTTGCTTTGGCTGCGAAACTGATGAAACTATCAAGCGTTAATTCGTCAAAGCGGCGAGGGCCGCCTCGATATAAATTAAGCGCCATGTCAGTGTCATTTATATAGGGAATTGTTGATAAAAAGTCATACGCAGGTGCCAGAGCTGCATTGCGACCGTCAGGGTAAATTAACGACCAGTTTTTCATATGCATGTCACTATTTCCGATTAAGGCATTGAATACGAGCCGTTTTACATACTCTATAAGGGCTTCTGTATCAATTTCTCCCCAAATAACTTCGGCAATATTACGGTAGTTGCCACGCTTATACTTGCGTTCAGGGTAAAGCCCGAATACTTGCGCAAAATCTTCTATGTGAATGTGGCCACCATCCTCGGTGCGGTCAAACCGTTTTACGGCAAGCGCGTCACCGCTCATATCACCTATACCTTGTGGCATACCGCCGATGTCATCGATGCTGATCAGTTTCACTTCTGGTACATCCATCCCCATGCGGCGTGCAAACTCCATCATGGAGTATTCATTTTCAGGTACGCCATGCCACTTTACAGAAGGGAGTTTTACGATCCATGAACCGCCCGTACCTTTGGCAGGGATTGTTAATCCACCTTGTGATTTCTCGAGAGCTGAAAATTTAAGCTGAACGCCGGCCAGAGAGAAGCGCATTATTTGACGATGATGGGCCTCAATTTCTTTCTTACTTAAACTTTTGTTTGCGATAGGTGGCCAATCTTCACCATCTGCAGGGAGGATGGTCACATCCCCTGGTAAGTCTTGCCCAAGAATCCACATTAGATAAAATTCCCGGACATCTTTTACGCCAGCACGGGCTGATAAATATTCCCGCAGATGACCTTCCGGCAGCAAATTGGAGAAGAAAGGCTCTAGGCGTGTTTGAATAACGTCTCGATCAGTGGTGATCCCGCCATAAAGGTATTTGCATGATTGGCTAAGTGTGAGGCGGTTACTATCGGCTATATACGCCTCGGTAAAAGAGAATATGCTTTTATCACTGGGCAGCAGAGTAATCGTTCCAATATGCTGCGAGCCTAAGAAGACATTTAGATTTGTAATAGCGGCCATCTCTAATCCTCATCATCTAGCTGATATTTTGCCAGATTGTTTGTCATGGGTGAGTGGACAAACTGATTTCTAAAATTAATCAATGTTTGTAATTGTTTTTTGATCACAGAGTTTTCTTGCATGTTGTGGGCAAATGAATTGAGGTTAAGGGCATCGGCAATTATTTTCTGTGNGGCGCCATCATTGTTAATCTGTTTTATGAACTTCTCTAGATCTTTTATGGTGCTGAGTATTTGATTGCTGGAACCAGATTGACATGCCTGTTCTATCTGTGCAGCTGTTTTGTATGCCGTCGAAATACGGTTAGTGCGCTTCGTATCATTTACAATAACACCAGCGGCCTTTTGTGCTTTCTTAGGCACAAGCATTAGTTCTAACTCTAGCACACGTGCGAGTTCGATGAGACTGGATAGCTGTAGGTTTACTGTTCCATTCTCAATTTTTGAAATATGGCTTTGCGGAATACCAACTTTTTTACTAAGAGCGCGTTGGCTTAGGCCTTTGGCTTCTCTTGCCTCTTTTATTTGTTGTGCTATATGTGCTATTGATTCATTCATGATAGTCCCTAATGCATCAAAAATATATTTGATCTACTAAAATATATCACTTTAATTTAAAAGAGTCAAATATATGATATGTGTTAATATATCTAAAAAATAAATGATATGTTATTATATATGTTTTGATTAAGTGCTAATTTTCAATAACTTTTTCTATTTGGTCTCCTATCAATGCAGTAGCCTTCATTAATGGATCATTAGAAAGGTGAGCATATCGGGCTGTTGTCGCAGCTTGGCTTTATTAGCATGGCGGTGACGGCGTGATCTGTTTACTCTGGGTCGGGCACGATTTCTCATGAGATGATCCTTTCTAATCATTATTGAATTGTGGGGTGTTGATCTGAAACGCCGTATAGGCTTCTTCAATATTCATGATTGCAATCTCATATGCGCTTTGAAGTTGGGCAAGCACTTTGGCAGCATCAGGAGATTTCACGGCTGCAAGAATAACATCCAGATCAGAAAGCGGCATTTCATCACGGCGCGGAACTTTGAAAGCCTCAAAATCAATTGGCGTGGGTTTAAGCTTCTTTTGAGCAATGGTTTCCCGCATTTTAAGATCGGCATGTTGCTCGCTTTTTAAGCGATCAATAGCGTTATCAATATCATTATTGTGTTGGATAAGCCATAATCTTCAATATGATAATCAGTGATTTTACAGGTGATAAGAGGGGCAAGCTTCTGATCATAGGTCACATTTTTTGTATTTGCGAGCCAGGCAATATCCCATAGATCACGGTACCTGATGTATTTGGTGGAATTTACCAGTGCGATCAGTTTATCACATTGAATCCATCACTACTAATTAATGGGGGGATTACCCCACAACCAGAAAAATAATCATATTCCCTCCCATTTATAAGGGTTTTCGCCCCCGGCGGGCTCTGCACTTGATTCATATTCTTTTCTCGCTATTCACTGTTCTTTTTTTCACTGACGCGCTCAAAATTCAGATCATGGAAATCAAAACTAAAGTCGGTGAGTGGAGAGACGGCTTTCATGATGATACCTTCGGGATTGCCGTCATAGCCTGTGGTGAACTTGACATAGGCATCTGCATCAAGGGTTCTGTCATCCCACTGGACGATAAAGAGGTCTGACTTAAATGGCACCATCCTGCCCTTCAGACGGGCTGACCTGGCAGAGCTGAAGTAAAGCCCACCTTTGGTCTTCGTAATATCCACAGTTCCGAACCATGGATCTTTATAGGTGCCTATATAACGCTCAATACTGCCCGTGGGCGTGTAAGGTTCTATGGTCAGGTCCCGGCCCATCTTTGCCGCATCAGCTATACGTTTCTTCTTTACCTCAAGAAGTTTGGGTATCCAATCCCTTTTGCCATCCGTCAGATAAGAGTCTAGTATTGAATACATGATTGCAGGCCGATCATAACCAGCCTGTTGATTAGTATAAATAGCGACCCCTAAACCAAGTTCTGGGATCATGGCATTCAAACTGGTCATCCCTTGCAAGCCACCTGAATGCTGCACCAGCTTAACGCCGTAAATATCCTCCAGAAACCACCCAAGACCATAGGCAGAGAAGCTTGTTCCGAACCAGTCTTTTTTTGTTTCTGTAACAGGCGTGATAGTTTGCGGCGTCATGATCTCGGCGTGTTGCATTTCTGAAAAAAGAATATCTCCGTTTGGAAATTTACCTTTATTCAGATGCATCTGATGCCATTTAAGGATACTTTGTACGCTACATTGGATACCGCCTGCCGCTGCTGTGATGGATCTCTCATGCACGGCTTCCAATCTGGATACTTTGGTGAGCTTGCCGCCCATCACCTGATGGGGTTCTGCGATATTTCCAACCTTTTTAAGGCGACTGCGATTGGCCGCACAATGCTTCATACCCAAAGGTTTTAATATACGCCTGTCGACAAAATCCTCATAAGACTCGCCGGATACGACAGCTATCACTTCCCCTGCCACAATATAGAGTAGATTGTCATAAGCATATTTTGTCCTGAAACTGCTGACTGGTTTAAGGTGTTTGAGATTACGAATGATCTCTTCTCTTGAAAAACCTGAGGTTGGCCAAAACATCAGATCTCCTGCCCCAAGGCCTAGTCCACTGTTATGAATGAGAAGGTCTTTGATGGTGAACTCACGGGTCACCCAAGGGTCATTCATTTGAAACGCGGAAATATAATCAATAACTTTGTCATCCCATTTGATTTTGCCGTCATCGACCAGAAGAGCCAGAGCCCCTGCAGTGAAGGATTTACCTGTGGAAGCGATAGAGAAGAGTGTCTTCTCATCGACTTTGCCTTTCTTGCCCACTTCTCTGATCCCATAGCCTTTGGCATGGATGACTTTCCCGTCCTTGATGATACCAACCGCCATACCAGGAACTTGAAACGCGTCCATAACCTTTGCCACGAGCTGATCAATCTCTGCTGTGCTCAAACCGGGACGTTTTGTTGTGATAGATCGCTCATTGGCATATGCTTTGGTGCCTAAATACTGTGGCAGCAAAGCCTGTGTCGGTAACGCCAGTAATGACGCGGCAATGATGGTATTCTTAATGTGATGTTTCAAATAGATCCTCCTGATCGTATTTATAGTTTTTTATATTATTGTCCGAGCCAACCACTGAGGCCAACACCAACAAAGTTGGCGACGGCATAGCCAAACACACCAAGTAAAACTGCTGGTGCCACGAGGTCACGGCGCCCCTTACCAGCAGCAAGAGCAGCAGCACCGGCCGGACCAGAAGCACAAGCGTTGGACGCAATAACAACTTCCATCAAATCAAGCTTAAAGAAGCGGCCCGCCCCAAAAATAACAACCGCATGACAAACGACAATAATCGCTGCATAAACGGCGATAATCACCGCCTTATCCAACATAGCTACCAGATCAGCGCTAATGCCTATGGCGGCAAAGAACAGATACATGAAGAAGAGCCCAACTTCATAATCACCCTTTAGCCGCTTAAGTTGCTTTGGAAAGATATTAGCCAAAAGAATAGTAATGGCCGTGATAAACATAATGCTGTATCCCCCCACATTAAACATATCGGCTAAATACTTGCCAACCGCACAAATAGCGAAGGATAACCCCAAAGCCAGCCCCATGGACTTTAGGTCTATGGCAACCACATGTTCTTCCCGCAGATCAGACGGACTGTCCTTCTCTGTATTGCTAACGGAGGGCTTTGATTTTTCAAACCACCTTTGGGCAAAGGCAAGGGATGGCACCAGTGCCAGAAAAGCCAGATACATCACACCAACAACGTTATCTGCGGCCACACTGGCCGCCGCAATGGACGGATCAAGCTCAACGGCTTGGGTGACAGCCGCCATATTCATACTGCCTCCGATATAAGTGGCACTGAACACACCCGCGAGTTTCGGTGCCTGCTCTCCCAGTGGCAGTAAATAATATCCGATTAGGGCTCCTAAGGTCGTTCCGATCGCCCCAAGAAAGAAAGCGGCAAGCATACCTTTCGTCTCAGAGATCACCCGCCGAAGGTCTGCCTTCAGGAGAAGAAGAGGGATGGCGAGTGGGACGAGGTAAGACCAGATCACATTGTAGGTCTCTGCTTCCTTTGGCAACACACCAAAATTGGACAAAGCCATAGCCGTTGCAAGGATAATCGCAGCGCCTGAGATATTACTGCCAAGCCTGGTTTTATCCGCCCAAAAGCCCAAGGCTGCTAAAAACATCAAGGCTGCCCAGAGGGCAAAAGTCCAGTCTGCGTGAATTAGAGGAAAATCTATCATTATATTTTTCCAATCATGATGCTCCTGCATCTCTTCTTATTCATTGAAAGCGGGTAACAGAGGGATTACCCGTTCATAGAGATTTTCATTTGGTTTCCTTAAGGGCAAAAGGACGCACACGGCTCACCAGCGTATAGAGGTATTTGCCTGGTTCTTCCGTAATAATGGCGTGTGCTGAATGTTCGAATGCTACATATTCTTTGTGTGGGGCGGCGACTTTTGCGAACCATGTTTTCACGAGTGTGGTAGGCGTTTGCCAGTCGTGCTCCCCCTGAAATATGAACATCGGCACATCATAATTGTAATAATCCGGGTTATCGAGCAGGCTCCAATGCTGTAATCGCGCTCTTAGGGCCGAAGTGGCACCATTAATGTCTTTTCCGCGAAATTGTGCAAAAGTTTCCATAAGAGATGTATCGGGTGAATAAAGGTTATCAAGAAAAAAATCATTCCCCATTGCCTGTCCATTATGAACCGCGTGAAGAAGGCCTTTCTTTAATTTGCCCAAGTGCCTTTGCACGCTTATTACGCGGTCCCAGCTAGCTTGCCAATCTTCTACGGGTGGCCATTGCTCAGGTATGGCCTTTAAGGCGGCAATAGCTTCTTCGTCTCCCAGTTTTATATAGGCCTCGGTCAACAGACGTTGGCTTTCGTTAACCGTAGGCCGCCATGCCATGCCTTGTCCCGACCCCACATAGGCATGGATGAGGTCCGGGCGTTTCTTGATGACTCCTAAGCCGAGCATGGTCCCCCAACTGTGGCCCAGAATGACGACTTTTTCAACGCCCAGTCTGGTCTTGATATATTCAATAAGTTCAATGGTGTCATTAACCATTTGGTCGTAAGTCATGGTTGGATATAATTCGGCTGGATTACCAGCTGATTTTCCGGCACCACGTTGGTCCCATTCAACCAGCGTGAAATATTCAGTCATAGGACGGAAGAAGCGATGAGAAATGCCTGTTAGAGTAGAACCCGGACCACCGTGGAGATCTAGCAATACGGGGTTATTCAGATCACGTCCACGAATGCGAACGAACTGATCAAAACCACCCAGAGAAATATATTTTGTTTCATTTATTCCGCCATCTTCCTCATTATACCAATTGGAATTCTGGTAAGCATCTTTGGTGAAATCAACCATAAATACTGTTCCGCCCACACCACCAGTAGCCAACAGAAATAAGGGTAAAACTATATATGTACCGAGTTTTTTTAATTTAATAAATTTCATTGTTTTATTTCCTTTGTATCAATCAGGACATCCAGCAAAGCTTCTCGCAAATCCGCCATCTTTCCAAAAGCAGTTTGTTCCGTTATCGCCATCCCTACAGATAACTTTAGGGCGGGGATGTAAAATCCATATATTCCCCAAAAACCACCATGTTCGAACATGGTAAATCCGCGGTATTCTTTTACGACTATCCCCATAGAATATTGAGACCCACTTCCCGGTTGTGTAAAAGGCCCCCCGTAATCTGGGATCAGGCTGGTGAGCATGACAGCAAGAGTTCTTGGATTTTCAAAAATTTTATTTCCAAGGAGGGCACTGTAGAATCCTGCAACGTCAGGCATATTGGCGACAAGGCCACCCCCCCCATAGAGGTCAAATGAGGGATCCCAGGAATTGATATCTTTTCCGTTCCAGTATTGGTGTGTTCGGGCCGGTACGGCGGCGGGGGAAGGTTCCAGCGTTTCCAGCCAAGTTACCTTTAATCCCAAATCATCGAATTTCAGCAAACTGCGTAATGCAGCCGCAAGGCCCATGCCACTACGCTGTTCAATAATTTCACCAAGCAGAATATAACCACTATCGGAATAGTGATAATATTCACCAGCTTTTCCAATGGGCGCACCTTCATTAATGGAGAATTGCAATTGTTCCTCTCTGGTCCAGCGTTTTTGGGTATCTGAATGGACAGCTTTTGCAAAGTTTTCTGTCATGGCATAATCCCTGATGCCGCTTGTCTGGGTAAGTAAATGACGGATGGAAATTTCTGTAGGTTGATAACCACCATCCCGCAGTATCTGCAATTGATGTTCGGGAAGATGGTGATCAATACTATCGTCGAGCTTGAGTTTTCCCAATTCCATTAAGCGCAGTATCGTTGTTGCCACATAGGTTTTGGTAATGCTGGCAATCCGCAGAGGTTGGTCAGAGGTCAAGGGGACGTCCGTTGTCTTATCAGATACACCGGACGAACCCTTCCAGTGTAAATCAAGGGGGTCAGATTCAAACGTTGCCACTACCCCCGGTACCATTGGATTATCGACAATGAACTGATCCAGCAATGTTTGTAATTTTTGTTCAGTCGTATTTTCTGCCCAAGCACTGCTAAAAACAGAAAAAAAACCAATTATTAAGATAAGTATTTGTCTNATTGCGCGCTCTTTTTNATTCAGTGAATATNAATACGGCAGGCTGGNCTNTACANTGAAAGAGCTTGCCTGCCGTATTTATTTAAAAATAGAAAATTAGAATCTNGCTCCGATATTCAGACCAATTATTCTGGGTTGAGTAATACTCNTNCGNGTTTGAAGCGGAACGTTTTCAATCCAGGTAATGCCAATGTTGTCGAAGATATTATTTACAAACAACGAAACCTCAATGCCATTAACATGGCTGATCGTGAATCTGACATCTGTGGTGTTATAGCTTGGGATCAGTGACGCTGTCTGAACCGAACCACCTGCTCCCAGAGTTGATAATCTGGACCCAATATATTTATGGGTCAGGCGCACCGAAAGATCAAGATTATCGCTTATGGAGCTTTCATAACCGGCACGTATGCTATAGGTATTCTTCGCTGAACCCGGTAGTCGGTCCCCGGCAAGGGCTCCTGCCGTCGGCACATCTTGCTTAAGGACACCATCAAGGTAGGAATAATTCACACCAAAAGTGAGAGTGTCTGAGATATTATAATCGAGTTCCACTTCGACACCATCAACCTTTGCCTTGCCACTATTTGCCGTAATTAAAGCATTTCCGCTTGAACCAACAAGTTCAGTGGTTAATTGAATATTGCTCCAGTCAATGTGGTAGGCCGTGACGTTGGCTCTCAAGCGACCGTGTAGCCAAGTGGTTCTAGCGCCTAATTCATAATTCCAGAGGGTATCTGACTTATAGGCANTCGGGTCTGTTCCCGCAACAGGATTTGCCGCATTAAAGCCACCTGCACGGTAGCCTGAAGAGGCCTGCCCATAAAGCAAGATATCATCACTCAGCGTATACTCAAGGTTGGCCTTAAAGGTACTGACATTTTCCTGAACAGCTTGTTTTACGCCTAAAAGTGCCGCTTGTGCCCCCGCCAGCGGTCCCACAGCTTTAATAATATTCTGATCAATTTCAACATCAGAGTAACGATACCCCAGAGTCAAGGTTACCCTATCTGAAAAATGCGCGGATACTTCACCGTAGAATGCTATTTCGGTGCTGGTGTCATTTAAAACCATATCCGATAAAACAAAGCCTTCGGTAAGGGGAAAAAATCCATAAAATGACGCGTCCGGGCCGCCAAAATCAATGAAATTTGATGTGGTACTATCAAAATCTTCATACCAAACGCCAGCGATCCAATCAAAAAAATCATCGCCATCATTATTGGACACCAGGCGAGCCTCAAGAGTCTTTATGTTGGTTTTAATGCGGAGTTTTTGATTAGCTTGTGATTGTGACAGGTCTAAATAGCCCCCTTGTTGAGAATTCCTGTTATCAATCAGTTTCTTATGGGCGGCCATAAGGCTCAAATTAAAGCTATCAAAATCCACCTCCAGTTTTACATTGAAAATTTCATCTTCTNTCAGCCGTGGTGATGCATTTTGGTCTGTGGGATTGGATAAATCAATGGGCTGGAGGGTTATTTCAGGTACGGTAGGCACGAGAGAAAATGTTTCTGAGACGCGCAGATCTGACCCTGTTTTGATGCTCTGATTAAGATAGACAAAATCCAGTGTCGTTGATTCCGTTGGCGTCCACCGCAGGGCGAAACGCCCGCCAGTGGTATTTTCCGTATTGGCATCTTTCTGTGGAGCAAAGCCTTTTACATCAACAAATCCATCATTATCAAAATGATAGCCAACAAGTCGAATGGCCAGATTATCTGTAAGGGGAAGATTGATATGACCGTTCACACCATAGTTAGCCCCNTCGCTGTGGGCGGTATTGGANACGTAAGCCGTGGCACGACCNGAAATNCTATCCATATTGGGTTTGCCTGTAATATAACGAATTACGCCGCCCATGGCACTTTGTCCATACAAGGTTCCTTGCGGGCCTTTCAACACCTCTACTCTCTCCACATCAAGCAATCTGATATCTCTTGCTTTCAGCGCTAATGGAAAATCATCAAGATAAACAGAAGTTGTTGCTCTACCCTCAGAAGTATTGCTGGTGGTTACCCCNCGCATATTGATCAGGGGTCTGCCCGGGGATTGATCCCCCATGGAAACACCGGGGATTGTGCTCAGGAATTCAGTGATATTGGTAATACCCCTTTTTTCCATAGCACCACCTGTCAGAACACTGATAGACATCGCTGTATCTTGCAGGTTGGTGGCGCGTTTTGTTGCCGTTACCACAATTTCTTCCAAGGCTACATTATTATGCCTTGCGGGCTCAATATTTTGATCAGCATGTGCTGGTATGACACCAGTTCCCATGGATAAAGCGACGATGCTTACAGTTGTAAATATATTTATTTTTTTCATTTTCATTTCCTCTCTAAATTTTATTGGCATTTTAATCAAAAGTCAGGCGCCAAAGATGCCTGATATCAGGATTAGTAAAGTCCCCCTTAAGCGGATAGTCATTTTCACGGTGGTTTTTTTCATGATTGTGCCTGTATGATTCCCGACGTGACTTTAAGTGAAGTAACAGTTTTCATCAGGGCCATTTTATCGATCTTACCAATAGGCAGCATGGGTAAGTTTGGTGTTATGCTAAAGCTTTTAGGTATTTTGTAATTGGCCAGAAATTTACGACAATGCNGCNTTAGNGCTTCNTCATTTACCNCNTGCGAAGGGGCAAGGATGAAGGCATGGCCNACTTCGTGGAAAATAGGATCACTCACTGCAATCACAGCGGCCATCTCTACACCAGAGAATTTTTCGAGAACCTGTTCGACCTCACGGGGGTAAACATTATAGCCACCTGACTTAAACATTTCCTTTGTTCGGCCAACCAGTTTGATATGACCGTCTGCTCTAAGTAAACCAAGGTCGCCAGTATGAAGGTAACCATTCTTATCAATAATTTTTACGGTTTCATCTGGCTTGTTCCAATATCCATTCATGATGAAATCACCTTTGACGACGATTTCACCTATTGTATCATGCGTAACAGGGTCATCATTTTGATCAACAATTTTGACATCATAGTCTTCAGGCGGTTTTCCTACGGTATTGGTGAGCAATTCAAGATCATTACAGGGCGGAACAAAGGTAATACTGCCGACCGTCTCCGTCTGCCCGTAACAATTGCCGAGACGGGGATGAATATTGGAGAGGGCAACCACCAGTTCCTCTGGAGCCGCCGCGCCGCTCCAGAATATTAACTGCAAGCTGGACAGGTCATAATGTTTAAAATTTGGGTGAGCCAAGCACATCAGAAAGGTTGTGGGAACGCCTGCCCAGATNGTTACCTTCTCATCACTCATAAGTTTGAGGCATACTTCGGGGTCAAATTNTTCNAGAAAAATTATTGTCCCNCCNGCAATCAATGTAAAGCATGAAAGATCCCCAACACATCCAATGTGATTGATCGGTAGAAAATTAATTAATTTCACTGTAGTGCACGCGAAAATTCGGTTTTGTGTCTGACTACATTTGATCAACCCCCCATGGGGAAGAAGGGCGCCTTTGGGTTTGCCGGTGGTCCCCGATGTATAAACAATAAGGGCGGAGTCTTTTCGAACAACAGAATTTTGTACATCATGTAAATCTGTAGAATTTACACCCTCATGGTTTTCTATAAATTGGTCATAGGTTAGCCCCAGAGGGCCGCCATTTGTTTGATCCAATGCGATAATATGTTCAACTGTACCGCATCTTTTTTTAAGGTCTGTCAGTATGTTAATATAATTTTTAGGTCTAATTTTTGTTCTGGAAAAAATGATCTTGGGTTTGGCATCTAAGATCACGTAACATAATTCTTCGAATGTATATTTAGGATTTAAGCCCACCCAAATTGCCCCTATCGAAGCGGTTGCCAGAAAAAGGATGAAAAAATCCGGTGAAGGGGGGCAAAGTGTCGCAATGCGATCGCCTTTCTTCACGCCTAACACCATAAGAGATTTTGCACATTTATCAATTTCGACAGCCATTTCAGCATAGGTGATATGGGTGTCCTTTATTATCATAGCCACCGTATCAGGCTTGATTTTGGCATAATGATAAACATAATCGCTAATGGCTTGGAAGCTATCTCTATTCTTTTCATTCTTTTCCATAACGGTAACCTTTATTGTCATCTCAATATTCTATTTGGAGGGNTGGCTTTACATCAATATTTCTGATTACCGCGATGCTTACAAAAATGAACGCGGCAGGGACAAAGGAAATTGCAATCAGGATACCGTTTAGGGTTGCTTCCGATTGTATTATGATGTTCTCAGTTTCTGAGTTCTCTAAAAAACCAAATATGGCAAGAAGCGTTCCTGCGATCAGCGGCCCCAGAGCAAGCCCCGTTTTTTCACAAGCCGTCCAAATGCCTGTCAGGATGCCTTCACGGGAGGACCCTGTAAGAATAGCATCATACTGGATTACATCTGTAAGCAGTGAATAGGGCAGGACCTGAAGTCCCGCGAAACCAAAACCTAAAAGAACCATGCTGAGTTCCGGCATATAGGGATAATTGGGTGAGAAAAACAGACTAACCAAGCTGATACCATAGGTAATTACGGCCAACTGGTACGCTAAGGACTTGCCAATTCTTGTGCCAATCATACCCCAGAGTGGAATACTTAAGGTCGACATGCCAAGGGATAGTAAAAACATGACCCCAACATGACCCTGATTTTCCTGTAAAATATGAACAACAAAAAACGGAATCAAAGATGTAAATATACCGACAGCAATCAATTGAAGCAAATAGCTTCCAAGCAAGGTCAAAAAGGGCTTATTCTCAAATACCAATAAAAACTGTTGCAAGAGGGGGATGTTTTCACTTTTCTTTTCAGTAAGGGGTATATATTTTGCGCATCGGCTCGTTATCTGCATGGCGATAAAACAAATCAGACTGAGGCTTATAGCCATATAGGCATAGCCTGTTTTACCACCGCCAAAATATTCAATGATCATAGGGGCCAAAGCCGCGCCGCAAAGAATACCAATCATGGCTACAGTCATTCTGTAAGAAATAATTTTTGTTCTTTCGGACGGGTCATCACTCATTTCGGCCGGCATAGCCATATAAGGTACTGCAAATATAGTATATGTGGTTGCCGATAATATAAAGCTGCTTACAACATAATAAAAAGAATGTAAGGGATTATCAAAATCGGGCACCAGAAAAATGAGCATGAAGCACAGTGGCATCAACCAACTACCAACAAAGAGATACGGCCTTCTGCGGCCCCAGCGACTTACTGTTTTATCAGATATGTAACCGACGAGGGGGTCTGTGAACATATCCCATATTTTAGGAATAAAGATTCCCAGAGCTGCAAGCTGAGCAGGTATCCCCAGAATATCTGTCATATAATAGAGCAGCAAAACACTAGGGACCGTTGAAAATATTCCCGTTCCCAGAGAGCCTGAACTATAGCCTAAAAGGTGGCTGATTTTTAATTGCTTCATTTGACATGCCATTGAATTATTCACTCACCCACAAAGTAAGCCATTCTCCAACCAAAGCCGGTTTCTTCTGACCTTCTATATTTAAGGTTACATGATAGAGACTTAATNTTTGNTCAGGCGCACGTTCCTCTTTGCTCAGTAGGGTTANGGTTGCCGAAACTCTGGAATTCACCGGTACAGGCGAGATAAAGCGCAATTTATTGAAACCATAGTTAAGAGGGAANCCNCGTCCGCCAACCCTGTCTTCCCGATCATAATGCAGCAAGTCATGGGCGAAACTGGTCATGAGTGACATGGTCAGGAAACCAAATGAAATTGTTGTTTTATAGGGACTATGTTTCTCGCTCCANTCAGGGTCAATATGCATAGGGTCCAGATCGTGTGTTGCTTCAGAAAACTGATTTATCATCTTCTGGGTAATCAGAATATACTTNCTCGGCCCCCAAACCTTTCCAATATCAGTATTTTNCCCCNCAATGGATGATTTNGAAATGCTCAAAATATTACTCCTNTAGTAGATANTGTTATTTTTTAAAGGTNAATTCTTNCGNGGNNAATTTTCCGNCGTTNNCATCGGTTTTATAAATCGACGNTANCGCCGNATTATATTATTGTCAAGTATTAAGGATTCATTTATGATAATTCGAATAAATTTTAACGTCAGTATAGACAAGCTATAGATGCCGTTATTTTTTGCATGTCACTTAATTTGTATGTCACTTAAGATGATCAATATATTGGGAAAAAGGTCTGCTGATGGAACAAAGTTACGGTATTGTCTTGGAACAAAAGCTTCTAGAATTTCCGCCAAAAAGAAAAAGTGTCCGCACCCATGCCGCACTGAAAGTGGCCACAGCCAAACTGTTGGAACAAGTTGGATATAGGGAATTGCGCGTTGCGGACATTGCAAAAGAAGCTGGTGTCGGTACGGCAACTTTTCATGATTATTTTAATAATCGCACCCATGTGGCTAAGGAAGTAATGGTTGAATTTATTCATACTTTCTTACCTGCTAACGTGGAGCCACACGGATATTCTACTGCATTTGCAGGCATCTATTTCGCGAACAAGGGACTGATGGACCTTTACCAAGTAAATGTTGGTTTGATGAAGAGCATGTTCCAGCTTAGTGACCATGACGAAGAATTTTCTTTGATATGGCGCAGTATGAGTACAGATTGGTATGAAGTGGTAACAAGAACCATGTTAAAACGATACATGGTTGGTGCAGATAAGAAATTTATATTCATGAGCATTTACGCCCTTGGGGGTATGATAGACGAATTTATGCGAGGATTATATGTCTATAAGGATGCTCCTATTCTGGACATTGTGGAACAATATAATCTTGGGGATGATGCCTTGGCTTATTATTTATCAATTATGTGGTACCGAAGTATTTTTGGGGAAAATCCAAAAAAAGTTCCAAATGAAATTAATCCAAAGACCGTAGCTCTATTTGAGGAAAAACTTCACATACTCATCCCTTAAGGTAGAACTGTCAAAGGAACCATCTTTATGGGGGCACCTTATTATGGTTCACGCCAGATGGCACCTCTTCTGCGACGAGATGGCCACTGCGTATCGCGCAAGCGTGTTCGCAGCTTGATGCGCAAAATTGGTTTGAGGCCGATTTATCAAAAGCCGCATACCAGCATTCGCAATCCCCAACATAAAGGTCTATCCTTATCTGTTACACGGTCTGGATATTAATCGCGCCAATCAGGTCCGGAGCACTGAACCGAAGGTCAGCGCGGAGCAGAAGAATTACATACATTCCCATGAAGAAGGGCTTTCTGTATCTGGTCGCCATCATTGATTGGTACTGGACGTGTCACGGATTTATTCCGCTCCTAAACTAAGATATAATATCTAATAGGAGAAAGAAATATGGCATCAAGAAAAACACTTGAGTTTAAACAAGAAGTATTGCGGGTCGCTCAAACAAGTGGGCTTAGCAGGAGGCAAATTG
>JAESPY010000008.1 GCA_016765435.1 Emcibacter sp. | reverse complement strand
TCATTGAGACTGTTCGCGGTCAGTTGGACAGCATCATCCACACGTTTTGCCTGAGCTTCAATGGCTAAAACGCTTTCCTCCATTTTCTCGGCGCTTTCCCCGGAAAACTGTTGAATCTGTTCAGTATGTTCCACCAGTTTTTCATGAAGCATTGNGGCCTGTTCTTCAAGGGCTTCTTTTATGCTGCTCGCCCGGACCGAAATGGTATGATCCAGCGTTTCGCTTTTGGCTTCAAGGTCATCTGTNGCGCGTCCCATATGNNTGATCAGNCNNTCGGCCAGTGTTTGCGAGGAGAGNACNATNCCTTCGGCNTTGGNTGTGAAGAAGTCGCTGGCCTCGTCCATGAGGGTTTTGCTTTTGCTTGTGGCTTCATCAAGTTTTTGGCTCATGGCGTCGGCTTGTGCCTGAAAAGTCTCCCCGCTCAGGCGGGTTTTATCAAGGGCATCCTCGGCGACAGTGGACAGGTTCTTACCCTGTTCCAGAAGGGTTGCGGTGATCTTTTCAGATTGCTCGGCGGTTTGCTGGCTCAAGTCCNTGATGGTTTGGGACTGTTGCNCCATTTTCTCGCANATCTGNTCNGCATGATCGGAAATNCCGGTCAGGCTTTCGGNCATCGCCGCTTGTTTTTCCGACAGGGTNTGGCTGANGTTGCNCAGTTTNTTTTCNGAAATATCACAATTTTCGGATATGCCNCGGGATATGCTGTCCAATTCGCCCGTGATGGCCGTCATCTGTTCGNCCACCNGNCGGGAGCGNTCCTCAAGGGCNTCATTCTGAAAGGAAATTTCGGCGCTGATATCTTCCGAATTCTTCCGGGTGCTNTTGGTGATGGTTTCNCTGTCGAATTTTATCTGNTTGAACAGGCTTTCCAACTCGCTGATTTGCGCCGTAACGTCTGTGACCAATCCTGTGAAGGCCTCTCTTTCAGATGACAGCTTCTCCTGTAGGTTGCTTGCTTTGGCCTCGGCATCGGTGGTGACTTCAAACAGATTGCTGATCTGTTCCTGAAAGCGACGTTCCAGATTGTCAATGCGGGTGGTGGCCACGTCCCCGGCNACTTCCANATTCTTGATTTCCTTATGCAGGCCCGTGACGATNACATTAACGCGCTGTTGAATCATGTCCAGNGGCGCNACGAGGTCGTCCAAACCCCGGCTAAGGGCNGTACGTTGATCCCGCAANGGGTCCGTGCGCAAATAGACCAAGGCAATTAACCAGATCAGAACCAGGGGNAGGGATGCCCCGGCGACCANGCCGCCGACCTCATAAACGGGCATTCGGGTGAGGGTTTTGTCGGAGACCGAAAACCACCAGATANAGACAGAAACCCAGATNATGCTCAAAACGCAGGAGAGCACAAGCGGCCAAAAGCGCCCCANCCACGGCTGNGGCACGGAGGCGGGNGGCATATTNGCGGTTGAATTTTCATTTTGGGCAGTGATCAGGGTNGGCACAGCAGAACTTGTGTTTGGGGTTTTATGGTCNGTCATATGTAATATTCTTCACATGTTTTTCTTGTTTTCCGAGNGTATTCTATCAGGATCGGACGCCCGCAACAAGCCGCAAGAAGGCCAATTNNCAGCCTATTTCNNTTTACTTTTAATATTGCTGACAAGTTCACTTTTTATTTACTATGAGGTTTTATGGTTAACACATAACGTCATTGGGGGATATTGGACAACGCATAACAAAGAAGTGCAGAGAGTATATGAATAATATTGATTTNAGCCGCGTTAGTATTCTGGTTGTGGAAGATAGTCAGTTCATACGGTCNTTGATTGTNAATAGTTTACGTGTGATGGGTGTGGGGTCCATCCAGTCCGTTGACGACGGNGGGCAGGCTATTGAATTTATCAAGCTGGTGGANAGTGATCCNATGAAAGCCGGGATGATGGGCATTGACCTGGTCATATCCGATTGGGAAATGTCCCCGGTGAATGGTATGATNTTATTGCGCTGGATCAGGCGTCATAAGGANAGCCCTGACCGTTTCATTCCTTTTTTGATGTTGACNGGTTATTCCGANCCAAAAAGAGTGCAGGATGCCCGTACCATGGGNGTTAATGAATTNATGTCAAAGCCTTTCACGGTCAATGCACTGGCGGATAANTTATTTTCGATCATTAACAAGCCGCGGCAATTCGTGCATACGGGAAGCTNTTTTGGGCCGGACCGCCGGCGTCAGGTGGTCCCGATTAAGGGAGAGGACCGTCGTAAACTGACCTATGNCAGTCCNGAAGTGGAGGTGGTCAATGGTTAAAGTTAGCGTTAGATTCTATCGCCGTAAAAATAAATTACGGGAAAAAACCCTTGGGCTAGGCCCCATGAATGATGATGAGATTTCCTTCGATGAAGATTTGATGGAACAGGCCATGATGGCGTTGAATGATATGGCCGAGGATTATCCCGATTGGGTATCCGGACTGATTCAGCAGTTGGCCGAAGTCCATCGGCGCTGCGTGGATACGCCGGAACAAAGATATCAGCATTTTGAACAGCTTCATGCCATTGCCCATGATATGCGTGGGCAGGGCGGAACCTTCGGCTATCAGCTGATTTCCGACTTTTCCGACGGTCTGTATGACTTTACGGGTAAAACGACAGCCACTTCAGACCGCAATGTGGAAATTATCAAGGCCCATATTGATGCCATGAGGGTGGTGATTAAGGACCGGGTTAGTGGCGACGGCGGTGACATTGGCAAGCAGTTAAAGATTGGTCTGGAACAGGCCATCAAGAAAAATAATCAATAAGGCTATATGGTATCGACATTCAATAATGTGAATGTCGATACGGCCCCGTATTTTATGTAAGCAGTGTTTCAGGTAATCAGTGTTTGCGGCTGAGTTCTTTCATGGCATTTTCCAGTCCACCAACGGTGAGCGGGTACATTCTGTCGTTCATCAATTGGCGCATCAGGGAGGTCGAATGGGTGTATTCCCAATGGGCTTCTTTTGTCGGATTGAGCCAGATGGCGCTCTGATATACTTCCAGAACCCGCTTCATCCAGACTTCGCCACTTTCCTCGTTCCAATGTTCCACACTGCCGCCCGGATAGACAATTTCATAGGGGCTCATGGACGCATCACCGACAAAAATAACCTTATAATCGTGCGGGTATTTATGAAGGATGTCATAGGTATCCATGCGGTTTTGGTGGCGGCGGCTATTGTCCTGCCAGACACCTTCATACAGGCAGTTATGGAAATAGAAATATTCCATATGCTTGAATTCACTGCGGGCGGCGGAAAAAAGTTCCTCACATAATTTGACATGGGGGTCCATAGAACCGCCAATATCAAAGAAGATCAGAACTTTGATGGCGTTATGCCGTTCCGGGACCATTTTAATGTCCAGATAGCCCTGTTTGGCCGTGGAGCGGATGGTATCGTCCAGATCAAGCTCTTCGGCGGCCCCCTGACGGGCAAAATTGCGCAATCTTTTTAGGGCAACTTTGATGTTGCGGGTGCCAAGCTCCACATTGTCCTCGAGATTTCTGAATTCCCGCTTGTCCCATACTTTGACTGCGCGGCGGTGACGGCTTTCTTTTTGGCCGATACGAATACCTTCGGGGTTATAGCCATAGGCACCAAAGGGCGATGTTCCGGCGGTGCCGATCCATTTGCTGCCGCCCTGATGGCGTTCATTTTGCTCATCAAGGCGTTTCTTGAGGGTTTCCATCAGCTTGTCCCAATC
>JAESPY010000007.1 GCA_016765435.1 Emcibacter sp. | reverse complement strand
CTACCGCGCCGCGCCCCATGTGACGTGCGGTGTGATAAAACCGGGGACTACGGGGGAACTGGCGGCGGCGGTGAAGGCCGCGACCACCGCCGGATATGCACTTTTTCCACGGGGCGGGGGGGTATCCTATACCAGCGGTTATCTGCCCTCAGTAGAAAAATCTCTGACCATTGATACAGCGCGCATGAACCGTATTGTGGAGATTAACCAGCAAGATATGTATGTGACGGTGGAGTGCGGCGTTCGCTGGATAGAGTTATATGAGGCCCTGAAGGATACCGGCTTACGCACACCATTCTGGGGTACTTTGTCGGGAATTAGCGCCACTGTTGGGGGCAGCCTGAGCCAGAACAGCATCTTCTTTGGCTCCGGTCATCACGGGACAGCGGCGGACAGCGTCATCGGCATGCAGCTTGTCACCGCAGAGGGCGAGATCATCACCACCGGATCGGCGGCGGTGAAGGGTGGGAGTCCGTTTTTCCGCCATTACGGTCCTGATCTGACGGGGATATTTACCTGTGACGCGGGGGCTTTGGCGGTTAAGGCAACTATTACGCTCCGATTGATGGCCGAAACGCCGCATAAAGCTTTTGGCTCGTTTAATTTTAAAAGTTCGGATCATATGTTTGCCGCCATGGCGGAAATTGCCCGTCAGGGGCTGGCCAGTGAATGTTTTGGTTTCGATCCATACCTACAGGCCCAGCGTATGAAGCGAGAAAGTCTGGCCAAAGACGTCAAAGCACTGGCCGGGGTGATTAAAGCCAGCGGTTCTCTGCTCGGCGGCTTGAAAGAGGGCGCGAAAATGGCTCTCGCCGGGCGGCGTTATATGGACGATGTGCAATATTCTATCCATGTGATTACAGAACATAAATATGACGGCGTTGCCGATCACTATATGGCGGATANCCTTGCTATTGTTCAGAGCCACGGTGGCACAGAAATTGAAAATACCATTCCAAAAGTCATCAGCGCCAATCCCTTCACCCCATTGAATAATATGATAGGCCCCGAGGGNGAGCGTTGGTCCCCGGTTCATGCATTGGTCCCCCATTCAAGGGCGGATGACTTGNACGCGGCCATAGAGGAAGTTTATGGGGCAGAAGCGGCGGATATTAAGAAATATAATATCGGAACAGGCTATCTTTATACCACGGTCGGCACGTCTGCGGTGGTGATAGAGCCGGTGTTTTTCTGGCCGGATGCCCTGATGGCTTTCCATCACCGCCATGTTGAACAATCTGTCCTGAAAAGTCTGAAGGGCTTTCCCGAAAATGAACAGGCGCGGGGGGCGGTACAGAGAATCCGAGAAAGACTGATTGATTTGTTCGTGGANCATGGCGCGGTGCATTTTCAGATTGGCAAAACGTACAAATATAAACAAGGCTTACAGAAAACCAGTTATCAACTGGTGGAAAGTCTGAAGAAAGAACTGGACCCGCAGTATAAAATTAATCCGGGGTCNCTTGGCCTGTGGCCCAATGATNAAAAAGGAAATAAGGATGCNTGANAATATTCAGATACGCTTGAAAAATCGCCCGGACAGCACACCGGAAGTAGATGACTTTGAGGTTTTTCAGGGTGAGATGCCTGTGGCGGGCGCGGGTGAAATCCTGTGCTGCAATCTCTACTTATCCCTTGATCCCTATATGCGGGGTCAGATCAATGGTCGTCATATCTCCGGGGCCATTCATCCGGGGGAGGTCATGCGTGGGGAAACCATTTCCGAAGTCGTGACGTCAGATCACCCGGATTTNAAAATTGGAGATATTGTGACTTACCAAGGTGGCTGGCAGGCTTATTCCGTTGCCCCCGCTGCGGAACTTACGCTTGTGGATCGCCGTATTAAACCGCTCTCTCTGGCGCTGGGTATTATGGGGATGCCGGGGCTGACGGCCTATGCNGGGATGTTGTATCTNGCGGANCTTAAAAAGGGCGACAGGCTTGTGGTNTCNGCGGCNTCNGGCGCGGTGGGNTCTATGGTNGGNCAAATCGCCCGGATNATGGGNTGTGANGTGATCGGCATTGCCGGGNCNGATGAAAAATGCCGNTGGCTGGTGGAAGAAGCCGGNTTTNCCGATTGTATCAATTATAAAACACAGGATTTAAANNNNGANTTGAAAAGATGNTGCCCGGANGGNGTTGATGTNTATTTNGATAATGTGGGNGGTACGACGNTGGATGTGGTNATGGGNCAACTGGCCCTTGGNGCGCGGGTGGTTCTNTGTGGTTTGATGGCGCAATATAATACGGATGTGGTTCCGCCCGGCCCGAACCCCGGCACGATCATACGGGCGCGGGCCACGGTGCGGGGCTTGGTTGTTTATGATCATTTTGGCAAGAAACAGGAATTTTTGGATAGGGTCATTCCGTGGGTGGATCAGGGATTGATCTCATACCGCGAAGACGTTACTGAGGGATTGGAAAATGCACCTGCTGCTTTTGTTCGTCTGATGAGTGGCAAGAATTTNGGCAAGACTATTATCAAGATTTAACAGGCTGTCATGGGTTGGGTAGAGGCATATTGGCCCTGATGAAAGACCAGCGGCTTTTTTGCATTATGATGGTGGGAAAGGACTTCGCCAACGAAAATAATATGGTCGCCACCGTCATACTGATGGCGGGTGCGACATTCCAGAAGGGCGGCGTAATTGTTCAGGACAGGGGTGTTGCCCCGGCCCGAACGGAAATCCATGTCGTGAAATTTATCCGTTCCGGCACGGGCAAAATGGTTTGATATATCTTCCTGATCGGCGCTCAAAATATGGATGTTAAAATATTCTGCATTTTGAAAGCAGGACAGGCTGAAGGCATTCTTTGCCAAAGACCATAATACCAGCGGCGGATCCATGGAAACACTGTTGAAACTGCTGGCGGTAATCCCCACGGGGTCTCCATTTTTATCCAGCGTGGTGATAATCGTAACGCCGGTGGCAAATTGTCCCAAGGTGTCGCGAAAACCCTTTTGATCGAAGCCCTGTTTTGTCATATTAATTTTTTCCTCTCTCATGGCGGAGACGGATTGTAACAAGAATANGAGGGCTATATTGGCCCATCTCAAGNGACTGACCATAGAGTGGACAGTCCATATCGTCGCCATATGTTATTTTGAANAGTCCTTATAAAGTTGAGTCAGATGAGTGACTTATATTGNCACTAAATTTCATGGATTATNCGGAGGATGAAGATGACTGAGGTAACATTGGAAGAGCTCTTGGAAAGAGCGCGCAGTCTGGTGCCGANTTTGCGGGAACGGGCGGCAGAAACCGAGAAACTGCGGCAGTTACCGAAGGAAACCATGGCCGATCTCCATCGGNTGGGCNTGNTAAAATACTATCAGCCCAAAATGTTCGGCGGCTATGAAATGGATTGGGGTGCCCATGCGGAAATCGCTTTTGAATTGGCCCGGGGTTGCACGTCNACGGCATGGATACAATGTGTCGTCGGGTCCCATACATGGATGGCCGCNCGCCTTGGNATGCAGGTTCAGAAAGAGATTTTTGCCAACCCGGATGTTNTGATCGCCACGGCCTTTGCCGGGGGNCGTAATGTGACGAGCAAGAAGGTTGATGGCGGTTATATGGTGTCAGGCGAATGGTCTTTTGCCAGCGGATTGTCGCATTCTGAATGGGCCATTGTTGGCACGCAGGCGGAAACCGCAACCCGTGATGAATATGAAATGACGCTTTTTGCCCTGCCNGANGGGGATTTTGAATATGTGGATAACTGGTATGTNTCCGGGCTGAAAGGCACGGGGTCCATGAATATNAAAGTGACCGAAGTCTTTATCCCNGAACATCGCGCNATGCCGATCANCACNTTTGANACCGGAACNGCAGAGGGGGCAAAGGCNCATAAAAGCTATACTTATCAAGCCTATATGCCGGAATATTTCTTCTCGGTGCCGCTGGGGCCGATTGTGGGCACCGCGGTTGGGGCTATGGAAACCTATCTTGAGATTACCAAAACCAGAATAGGGGCCATGTTTGGGGAGAAAATTTCCGAACANATTCCTGTGCAAACTCGGATNGCAGAATCNTCGGCGGAAATCTCNGCNGCCAAGCTNCTGAATGCGCGGGTTTTTGAGATGTTACATGCCAGAGGGGTNAAGGGNGAGCGNATTCCCAANGANGANNTNGTNCGNCTGAAACGGGATTGTGTCTTCATTGGNAAGCTGTGTTCCGATGCGGTNACNCGNCTTGTGAANATGATGGGGGCCAGTGGCCTTAGNGATAAAAATCCCGTGCAACGGTTCCACCGGGATATGGAGGCCTTGACCGCCCATCAAAGNCAACAGTGGGAAATNGGTATGACGCCCATTGGNCGCTGGGCATTGGGGCTGGAAACAGGCAATGANATCATTGATTCNGCACCGGAAAAAAGCAGCTATATGTTCTAGGGCTTNANATCAGGGTATATAAAAAATGGAACGGAACAGACAGCTACGGCTNGCANGGCATATCAAGGAACATGANGCGGTTTCTCTGGNTTTGTTTGAGATTACCGAAGAAGATATNNCCANGCCGGGAGANGGNCAGTTTCTGGTTAAGACAGAGGNNCTTGGNACNTCNCCGGCACAGCGGGCCTATTTGATGGGAAGCGANAGCCGCTTTCATCCGCCGCTNAGTCATTGGNGAAATAATGCGGGGTCGGGGTGTGGGNCGGGTGATCCGNTCCCGCCACCCCGATTTTAAAGAAGGNGATGTGGTCGCCTGTTCAACGGGATGGCAATATTATTCGATTCAGGATGGGGACCAGTCNCGNTCNCCCGTNAAGACCCTGCAAAAAGTTCATCANCCGCNAAGNCCGTTATATTTNCATTTGGGNACNCTTGGGGCGTCTGCCTTTGCGGCCTATTTCGGNNTGCTGGATATTGGTCGGCCTGTGNCGGGNGAAACCGTNGTCGTATCGGCTTGTGCGGGGGGCGTTGGCTCCCTTGTGGCACAGATTGCTCGTATTAAAGGCTGTCGGGTCGTTGGTATTGCGGGCAGCCCGGAAAAATGCGCTTGGCTAAAGGATGTGATCGGGGTTGATGAGGCCATAGATTACAAGGCGGATAATCTGGATGAAAAGCTGGCAGAATATTGTCCGAACGGAATTGATGTTTATTTTGATAATGTNGGCGGTGATTTTCTGGATATGGCGCTGAAAAATATGGCNTTNAAAGGCCGGNNGGTNATATGTGGTNTGATNTCTACCGAATATGAAAGNGTNGCNCCGCCCGGACCCCGTCANTATTATAATCTGATNTACAAACGNGCGCGGATGGAAGGTTTCTTCGTCTGGGATTATTTCGAACAGTTTGAAAGTGCCGAAGCCCAATTGATGACATGGTATAACAACGGCGANCTCATCNCGACAGAGAAAGTCTTTCACGGGTTAGAGGCCGCGCCAGAAGCCCTGCAAAGTTTATTCGCGGGCAGCGCGGCGGGCATNAANGTGATTGACCTTGANCGTTAGAGGTCAAGGCTATTTTTCAGTGAGTGACACAATGCTGATCCGGTGATTGNTNAGATCGGCAATCCACAAAATACCATCATGGACCAGAACCGCCGCCGGTTTGTTGAGTTNATTGACGGCATTTCCGGCAACGCCCGTTCCCGCAANGTTAACCTTATGGCCATTTATCAGCCGGGCAATCTGGTGACTGCCAATTTCAGCCACATAGACGGCTCCGGTNGAATCTTCCGCGACCCCGTGGGGGACTTTCAGCTCGCTATCGGTGGGGACAGTTTCAACTTTTCCGCCCGGATACCAGCGCAGGGCAGTGTTATGTCCCGCATCAGCAATCAGGAAACTTCCCTTCGCTGCGGGGGCAATATCTATCGGCATNGCCATTTCNGGNGNGTCCGNNGTCAGAACCGTTGTCACCATACCATCCTTGATCCGNCGAATGGCGGCATTGCCAATATCAACAATCAGNAATCCACCNTCATTATCCCAGGCAAGNCCGTGGGGGGAATTAAANAAAGCCTGTTNNGCGGGACCATNCCGNAATCCGGTTTCGCCGTCNATGCCNGCNATTGTGCTGACAATATAGCCCTTATCTGTTGGGGNGATCANCCGGACCAGATGNCTGGAGGCNCCGGCAACGGCAATGATGCCTGTGGGCGATACNGCAACNCCGTGNGGNCCATTGAACATGGCNTCTTTGGCNGGGCCGTCTTTATGACCTTGTTTGTCCGGCCCNCCGGCGATGGTGGTNACGGTGCCGTCTTTGTCTACGATACGTATGGCATGATTGCCAATGTCAGCCACCAGTATTCTGCTCGGACCAAAGGGGCTGAGACGGATCGGTTTGTTAAGGCGGGCGTCTGTGCCGTCTTTAAATCCGGCCTCGCCATTGCCTGCGATCACGCGTAATTCGGCGGCATGGGACGATATAAAGGGGGTGATCCCCAGAAGAATGAAGACAAATAGTCTGGAGATCATAATGCTTACCTTTTCTTGAGTGTCATAACCAGAGACACTTGTTTATCGCCCCGCTTGACGATGACACCAACTTTGTCGCCGGGATTATATTTTCCCAGAACTTTTGTGTAATCGCGCAGATTGGTGACGGTCTCCCCGCCAAATCTGGTGATGATGTCTCCGGCGGTCAGTCCTGCATTGGCCCCGGCACTGTTGGGCGCAACCTGTGAGACTTTGACACCCTTGCCGGAAAAGGCAAAGTCGGGCATGGCCCCCGTGCTGACCTTACGGCCGCTGCGCTTATTTGCAGGGGGCAAGACTTTTGGGGCATTTGGATCGACAGGTTTTAAGGTTGAGGTGAGGGGCTCTGGTCGTCCGCCCAGATATTCAACAACCTCTTTGGTTAGGGCCGCAACCTTCATCAGGCTGGCCATCTGGACCGTGTCTGCTTTGTCGCCCGGTCTGTGATAGTCTCCCGTGGGGCTACCGAAAATGTGAATCGCCGGGATTCCAGCCTCAATAAAGGCGGTATGGTCGCTGGCATTGACCGCTTGCATGACAAGATCGGTCTGGATGCCAGTGGTCGCCGTGGTGCCCATGAAAATGAAGCGCCATTCGGTGGCTGATGTGCCGCCAAAGATCATAATTTTCTCACCCGCACGGCCCACGGTGTCCAGATTGACATTGGCAATGACTTTGGAGATAGGATAGTCTTTCATGGCCTTGACATAATGACGGGCACCGAGAAGTCCTGCTTCCTCTGCGGTAGAGGCCAGAAAGACAATTGTGCGGTCTGGCGATGATTTTGCCAGTGATTTTGCCAGTTCTAGCATAACAGCAATACCGGACGCATTATCATCGGCACCGGGATGGATTTGCCCGGCATAGGCGGCCCGCACGTTAGGCCAGCCATAACCAAGATGATCATAATGGGCGGAAAGCACCACCGATTGTCCCTTGAGTTTCGGATTTTTTCCCGGAATGATTCCGACAATGTTTTTGACTGTAACCTTTTTCTCGTCCGGCCCTGTCATGTCAAAAGACTGAAACCAGCCGCCATTTTCTCCGGCGGGTTTAAGTCCGGCGGCGATAAAGCTGTCGGTGATATATTTAGCCGCTTTTTCAAGACCATCTGTGCCGACCCCGCGACCTTCCAGTTCGGGGGAGGCAAGATATTCCACATGGGACATCATCCGT
The DNA here is from genome assembly GCA_016765435.1 of Emcibacter sp. GTDB lineage: Bacteria > Pseudomonadota > Alphaproteobacteria > Sphingomonadales > Emcibacteraceae > Paremcibacter. Next base: position 2,586 of record JAESPY010000007.1, on the reverse strand, counting down.
TTGCCATCAAACACAGGTTTAAGCTGTGCCAATGCCGGACGGGGTTTAAGTTTTGCGGTGGTCGGTGTTGATTTGTCCAACACGGTCACCAAAGGCGAACCAACCGCAGGCCATTGGCCTTTCGCACTGTTATCGGGCGCTTCATTGGTGAAGGCCAGATAGCTGTATTTGCCGTAATGAGGCAGTTTACGGGCCAATCCTTTAACGGCGGCATCATTATGAACGGTCAGGCCGACAATGACGCTTTTCGGGTTGGCGGGGTTGCGTACCGCAATGACTGTGGAATTATCGGCCAAGGCCAATTCCTGTTTGCCAAAACGTACGCTGGTGTCCGTTAAGGCCGCATCATAACTTTTTAACGCGTCTTTCACCACACCATAAAAACGATTGTTCTGGCCCAACACCCAAATAGCCCCTTCCTTGGGAAGTTTTTTAAGATCAGTGTCGTTGACCACGGTCATTTTGCCCCCGCTCCAGATATTGGCCAATGTCTGATAGCGTTTTTTCAGGACGTCGGATGTATCGGTGGGCAGGATCATCACCACTTTTTCCGCGCCAAAGGCATTGCCTAATGATGGCGGAATTTCAGCCCAATGAAGCCTGCGGAACAGGTCAAATTCCGGATCAACCTCAACACGGACCACTTTCCCTTTTATAGCAAGAGAGAATTTCTGGGACCGCTTGCTCATCTGCAACATATGGCGTTCAACCCCGTCTGCGGTATAAACTGCCAGAGGGACTTGTAGCGTAAAGGGCGCATGTTTTTGAAGTTGTTTCAGGGTGATTTTTAATTTTCCGTAAGATTGTTTGGCGCGGGAAATAGTCAGTTCCGGTGCGCCCGTATCATCAACCCATTGGGCAAAAAATGGTTTCAGGTCTTTGCCCGTGACTTCTTCGAAGGCCACACGGATATCATCAAATGTGCCCACTTCAAATTTGTGATTGCGGTAAAACCGTTGGAAGCTGCGTTTGAAATCTTCGTCACCAACAAGGCCGCGCAGCATATTCCACATCATGCTGGTTTTGCCATACCCGACAGCTTCGGTCACTGCATTATGACGGCTTCTGAATTCCCGAAGGGGAAAGTCGGTTTTGTCATCCACATAATTGGTATAACGTTGCAGGGTGGAGCGGCGGTAATCGGCACCCTTTCCCCGTTGTTCCGCCACCAGATGATCGGCCATATAGGCGGTCAGACCCTCGGCCCAGTTACCTGTTTCAAAATCAATAAAAACACCGTTGCCCCACCAGTTATGCAATAATTCATGGGGATAGCTGCTGTGGAGGATGAAAGGGAAACGAATGATCTGTGACCCCAAAAGCGTGAAGGAGGGCATGCCATATCCGGTTTCCCAGAAATTTTCGACCAGAGCAAATTTCGTATAGGGGTAGGGGCCAAGCATACCCCGGTACATTTCCATATATTGTGCCGTGGTTTCAAGGTACTTGTTGGCCATGGCATCGTCGGGTGTGCGCAAGAAAGCCATGGCCTTCACATTGCCCACGGGAATTTCATATTCGGTGAATTTGGCAGCGATTAGATAAATTTCTTCCGTCGGGGTATCGGCTTTCCAACCGTCCACATGGAAGTCACCTGTTTCATGCTTAACCCGTTCGCCCTGACTGACCGAACGCCAATCTGCGGGCATTCTTACCGTGATGTCATAGGTAATCAGAGTGTCTTTTACCGTTGGCACCCAGTAAGTCGCCCCGGCGAGGTACACACCGCGTTCTTCGATCAGGCCCGGTGATTGGGAAAAACCACGGGCATATTCTTCGCTTAACTCAAGGACCGGATTATTAATCACACCGGAAATTTTCAGGGTAAGGGTAACCGGGGCGCCTGTTGTAATACCGCTCAGTTTATAATGGGTGACTTTTACGATGGTGTCTTTTTTATCATTATCCCGGTCAATGCCGATGTCTTTGGCATTCTTACCTTCGGCTGTTTTCTCAAAAGTTACCGTTCCGGCGATCTTTTCAACCATAAGGTCACTGTTAATCTGTAACGTCATACCTTCTTTGGCGAGGGACGGCGGAATGGTAATGATGTCCGTGGCCCATAATTGATGCGTTGCGGGGTCAAGGCTGATATCCATTTTATGATGGATGGTATCGCCAGCGTGGACCGTAATTGGCACAAGAATAAGAATGAGAAAGGTTAATATAGACCTGAGCATTGAAATTCCTCTTTGAGTTTTTGAATTTTCCACATTTTGTCGCCCGGATTTTGGGGATACAAGACGATGGTAATATCATAACCAGTAGATGGTCAATTATTGTGTCATTACAAGTTTTTTATAGGCATTCGGCACGTTGCGCAAGAGCATGATGGCCGGAATACACAAGAACAGGGCCACATAGCTCATACTTTCGTTAATACGCATTTCATCCCTCAGAATCACATCGGTGATAAAGGGGACCGAACTTGGCCCAATCAGCAAGCCGGTCATGCTGATGAACATATAATAAAATGCCATGATCTGGGCGCGCATATTGGCGGGGGCGATGGCCATTAATGTGGCGGGGCCAGCGGCGGTGGTCATGGTAAAACCAAATATGGTGGCCTGATATACCATGAAAGAC
>JAESPY010000006.1 GCA_016765435.1 Emcibacter sp. | reverse complement strand
TTTATCATACCGATTTTATAGGCGGTGGCCTGTCCCGGCATAACAATATAACGCTCAATGGCCTTGATCACATCACCTTTAGGATTGGGCGTGTTGGTGGCCAGATAATCAATAGCCTGCTCCCGGGTCCATTTTTTATAATGCAGCCCCGTATCAACCACCAAACGGCAGGCCCGCCATATTTCCATGGCAAGGCGGCCAAAATCAGAATAGGGGTCGGCATAAAAGCCCATTTCCTTNGGCAGATATTCACTGTAAAGCCCCCAGCCTTCCACANAAGCGGTATAGCCGCCAAATTTACGGAATTTNGGCANGTCNTTTAATTCCATNGCGATGGCGATCTGCATATGATGNCCGGGAATGCCTTCGTGATANGCCANTGCNTCCATTTGATAGGTGGGCATTTCAGACATTTTATAGAGATTGGCGTAATAGATGCCGGGCCGACTGCCATCCAGAGCNGGTTGATTATAAAAGNCCTTGCCNGCNGATTTTTCGCGGAAAGCTTCCACGGCNTTCACGGTCAAATCCGCCTTGGGCTTGGTGATNAANACATCATCCAGACGCCCCTTCATGGTGTCNATCANNGCCACCGCNTTATCAAGNTANGCNTTTTTNCCCTCCGGCGTTTCCGGGTAATAGAATTGCGGGTCGGTGCGGGTGAATTCAAAGAAATCCTGCAAGCTGCCCTCGAANCCGACCTGTNTCATAATGCCGCGCATTTCACCATGAATCCGCGCCACCTCANCCAGACCCAACTGATGAATTTCCACCGCCGTCATATCGGTGCTGGTCATCTGCTGCAGGCGGTATTTATAATAAGCCGCCCCCTCCGGTAANTTCCAGGCCCCNTCATCCGTGGTGGCCACCGCCTNTTGGCTTTTCAACAACACCAACANNTCTTCATAAGCAGGCTTTACCGAGGTCAGAAGTGCNGTTTCCGCCTTTTTNATNANGTCCGCNGCAACGCTGNNNTCNTCAAGCTCAAGNCTGGCCACTTTCTTTTTAAANTCCGCCAGAAGAGCGCTGTCCTCGCCCTCACTGAAAGGCGCCCCGGTTAAGATATTCTGCACGTCNCCCATCACATGNGCAAAAACAAATTTNGGCGGCANGATACCTTTTTCCTGATTGCGTTTCATGCCAGCCATACGCTGAGCCGCCGTNGCGCTGATCCCCTCAAGACGGGAAATATAGGCNTCGGCATCTGCCACCGACGACACCCGGNGAAAATTAATCAGGAAAGCCGGAATGTCAGACTGCCAGCCGAACATCTGGTTCACCGGATATCTGTGATAACGCCATTGATAGCCCTCTATCTGTTCCTTCAAAGCCCGTTCGGCAAGGACNTAGCTCAATTGCGTNGCCGCATCCAGNNTGTCATAATCAAAATCANCTTTGAGGGTTNTCAGNTCATTTATGGTGCGCTCATGNTCCGCNGCGGCCTTTTCCTCGGTCCGNTCGTCCCATTTGCCATAATCGCCTTTCATACCCAGATAGGTCTGAAATTCCGGGCTATCCATCACGTCACGCATGAAAGTATTTTCGAAATGCGCATTCAAACGCTCTGATTCCGTCTGTTGTGCTGTTGCCTCCACAGCAGGAGATGGCGTTGCGGATTCTGATCCATTGCTATTATTACCGTCGCCACAGCCACTTAATGTGAGCAGGGCGACCAAGGCGGTTGTTGTGATTAATGCTGATTTCATTTTATTATCCCGGTTTTGAATTTATTTATCATTTTTTTATTAGACTGGAAAAAACTATATCAAGGATTATATATAATGTCCCGTGCAAATGATAAATGCCATGAACGACAGGAATGATGACCGAATTATCACGAAACAATCAACAGGATCTGTTAAAAGGAGCGGCCGCAAATCTATTTGGATTTTTGGTCCGCCTAGGAGCGCGACTGCCTTTTCTGTTTGTGGTTGCCCTGCTTTATGGCAAGGCGATATTCGGCCAGTATCTGTTTGCCGTAACCCTCGTTGAAACCNTNACCGCCATTATCCTGTTCGGTTTTAAAAGATCGCTGTTCCATTTCCTNAATGATGACCTGCACAAGGGGGACANNACGGGTGTTTATAATACGGTTCTNNTGACGCTTNTCCTCTGNNCCNCTTTTGGGGCNGTTCTGATCACGCCTATCTATCTCTGGCAGGATTTTCTGTTTCAGTTTTTCCCCCGTGAAATGGCGCANGGGGTCTTTCTGTTACTCCCCGCNGCCCTGCTTTATGCNTTGGCNGAAATATTACTCACCGCGACCAGAGCCGCNCGCAAGATGCGCTATGAGGTTACGGCGAAAAGCATTATTGAGCCTTATGTCCTGTTGGGGTTTGCCGCGGGGTTATTTTTTCTCGGCCATGTAGAATTTGGGCTTTTTATCGCCTATTGGGCCATGAATATCAGCATATTNATATATACNATCTATGCCTTTGGCCGGGTTTATCAGAAGGATATCCGNGTCTGGCGCGGCCTGTCATGGGACAAGATAAAGGCCATGACACGTCTTTTCCGCNCCAACNGCAGCCTATGACCTGANCGGGGTGCTGATCCTGCGTATTGATATTTATTTTCTGGCGGCGATCGTATCACCTGCGGCCTTGGGCACCTATGGTATTGCCCTTCAGGTCGTGACCATCGTTAAAAAAGTCCGTCAAAGTTTTGACCCCATATTGGAACCAGTCATTTCCCAGACCGTGAAACACGCCAGCATTCAGAATGTTGGCAAAGAATTGTCTCAGGTAAGCTATTGGATATTTTCTATTCAGGCCCTGATTTTTACCCTGCTGTTTTTCTATGGCGAGGCATTGCTCGGGCTGTTTAATATTTCCGGGCATGAGGCCCATCTGGCCCTTCTGCTTCTCATCGGAGCCATCATTATACAGGGTAGCTTTGGGCTGAGCGAGCTTATTTTTCTGTATAAAAAACCCGGAATCAATCCGGTATTGTCCTCTGTGATCCTGATTTTTCATGCGGCACTTTGTTATTATATGTCGGTAAATTTTGGCATTATCGGGGCGGCGGCCAGCCTGCTGATTTCTTATGTGATCACAGAAATTATCCGGCTTATTCTGGTGAAATATTTTTTCAATATTTTCCCGCTTGAAGCAACCATGTTAAAACCTATTGTTATGTCTGCGCTTCTTTTTGCTTTCCTGACACTGCTGTCGTCTCTCATGGAATTACAGTCCGCCGCCGGGCTTCTTTTGGGCATAATCGGGGGGATTTTTGTTTATTTTCTCTCTTTTTTAATCATTGCACAAAAGAAGGAAAGGTTTATTCTCTTAAAAAAACTAAGAATAAAGAAATCGTAATATGAAAGACGCTGTAACAAACGTTGGTGCGTTTAAGCCAACAACTGCGGTCATTAGAGCCGCTGACCAAGAGGATTATATTGTATCCTCCATCAGCGTTCGTGACCGTCTTATCAAAACATGTGTCGCCAGTGGCATAAAACGCATCATCATCATTGCCCCTGAGAATGACGCCACTTCACGACCAGAAAAAGCCCCCTATATCGCCTATGCCAATGAAAAGTCTTCGACCGTTGAGCATGTGAACACAGCCGAAGACTTAACTATCAGTGATCAGAAAAGCCTGCTCTATATAGAAGACGGCTTTCTGCTTCACATGTCATTGCTCGATGATTTTGTCACATCGGGCGCAAAGGTCCTGAAAAGCCCCTCAAGCCCAAAGAATATCTTCTCCAGAGATAATTTCACCCTACAGGCCGACACAACATATGCCGTAAGTGAAATATTTAACGGCACTCCCTTTCACATATTTGATATGAAAGATGGTCGCTGCGCGGAAGCCCGGTCCCGGCTGTTTAAATGGTTAAGCAAAGACTCTGATGGCTTTATCTCCAAAACCCTCAATCGGCCCGTATCGACTTTTTTCAGCCGATTTTTTGCAGAATATCCCATAGCCCCCGCCTATTTCACGGCGGTGACCGCGCTTCTGGCCGCCTTGATGACCTATGTCCTGATGGTCGGAGGCGAGGCAGGTATTCTCTGGGGGTGTATTCTGTTCCATGTGGTCTCCGTGGTCGATGGCATTGATGGCGAAATCGCCCGCGCCAAATTCCAAAGCAGCCTAAGCGGGGCAAAGCTTGATACCACCATTGATATGATCACCAATATCCTGTTCATGGGGACGATGAGCTATGCCCTATGGCATACCTACGGCGATGCCTATTTAACCTTGGGTATTTACATTGTTCTACTGGCCCTGACCGGGGTTATGTTGATGACAATGCTGCTGTATTTTGGCCCCGGCGGCGGACGGTTCGATATTCTTGCCGAAACCATAAGAGCGCAATATACGACAAGGCCTTTTCTGCTGAAGATTTTCAATTTCTGTAATTATTGCCTGAAACGGGATGCCTTTGCCTTTATTTTTGCCGTCTTCGGTCTGTTTGGATTAGGCAAATATATCCCGCTTTTTCTGATTTTTGGATTGATCGTCTGGAATCTGGCCATTATCACCAATGCCCGGTCAATATTGACCGCAAAACAGGCCCCTTCGGAAACATAAAAAACTTCATCCTTCCTAAGATTTTTTATCAATATGTTAATTCTTATCCCCCTATACCTATGCCATAATTATAAGTTAAAAAATAACAATAATAGGCAGAATAATGAACCAAGTAGAACAGCTCGAGAATATTGAGCAAAATCTTGAGTATTTACTCCATGGAGAATTCCANAAANTCGCGGAAGGCTCATGCTCCCAGACCATTCTAATCAAACAAATTGCTGATCTGAATATGGCCCGTGTCAAAAGAAATTTACGCCGCACCGTCAATATGTCAATCACGGCCAGCAAATGCGTCGCCGGTGTTGCCGAAATGATCCGGGACATCAGCGAAGTTGATAGTCAGACCCAATCCATTGCCGCCGCCGTTGAAGAGCTGGCCGCCTCCGTTGGCAGCATTTCGGAAAGTGCCGCCGGGGCCACAGAAGAGGTTGGTCGTGTGGCGGAAAGTGCCTCTGCCGGTCTTGAATCCGCCCGTATGGCCCAAACTACGATGGATGAAATTGCAGATTCTGTTCAGCAGTCCGCCGACAAAGTAGATAATTTATCCGAAGCCTCCGAAGAAATCGGCAAGATCGTCAAGGATATTGAAGATATTGCCAAGCAGACCAACCTTCTGGCCCTCAATGCCACCATCGAAGCGGCCCGCGCGGGAGAAGCCGGAAAAGGTTTTGCCGTGGTCGCCAATGAAGTCAAGAGTCTGGCGGGTCAGACCGCAACCGCGACGGAAAATATTCGTAACCGCATTGAAAATCTGCGCCGGGAAATGAGCGGTATCATCACCGTCATGCATGCGGGCAGTGAAAAAGTTGCCAAAGGCAAAGACGTCATCAAAACCTCAACTCAGGAAATGACGGCCATTTCGGAGCAGGTTGATACTGTCAATAACCGTATGCAGGAAATTAACGGCATTATGGGCCAACAGGCCCAAGCCTCTCAGGAAGTCTCCCATGGTGTCGCCACAATCGCTCAGATGAGCAACACCAACGTGACGAAAATAAATGAGGTGATTAACATTTTGGAAGGCTCAGAAGCCTCTATCATAGAAGGGGTCAATGACCTTGTCTCCCGTGGTGGCAAAAACGCCGTGATTGAGGCGGCAAAGTCGGATCATATGATCTGGATGCGTAAATTGTCTCAAATGCTGGCCGGACGGACCCGCCTGAACCCAAGCGAACTTGCGGACCATCACAGCTGTCGTCTGGGTCAGTGGTACGATGCCCAGAAAGATATGGCCTTCACATCATTGCCCGAATGGAAGGCTCTGAAAGCCCCGCATTTTGATGTTCATACCCACGGAATAGAAGCCGCCAAGCTTTACGGGCAAGGCGACATCAACAACGCGACCACAGCTGTGCAAAAAGCCGAAGTAGCCTCTAGAGAAGTTATGGATATCCTTGAAAAGATGAGCCAGAAGCTTCTGTAAAATATCATTGGTTATCGTCATTTTTTCCTGAAAAAGGAATGACCATCAAGGCCCATAATCCGGTTTTATCGACCGCTCTATGGGCCTTTAGACCAATGTCCATTTTCAGATGATCCTGTTCCGGTTGCGCCCGGTAAGTCCCAAAAATCCTGTCCCACCACGGCATATTAAACCCAAAATTGCTGTTGGTTTCATGGGGCAGAACCGAATGGTGCACCCGGTGCATATCCGGGGTCACTACAATCAAGCGCAAAACCCGGTCAAGAGCTGCAGGCAGGCTAATATTCCCGTGATTGAACAAAGCCGTTCCATTCAGAAGAATTTCAAATATCACAACCGCCATCACCGGCACGCCCAGCAACAGCACACTGGCGCATTTGATCAGGCTGGACAATAATATTTCCACCGGATGAAACCGCAATCCGGTTGTCACATCAATCTCCTGATCCATATGATGGACTTTATGCAAACGCCAGAGAAACGGCACATGATGAAAAACCACATGTTGCGTATAGATCAATAAATCCATCAACAAAACCGACAGGATTACGGTCAACCCAAATGGCAGAGACAAATAATGTAACTGACCAATTTGATTTTGTTCGGCATAGAGCGCAACCCCGGCGGCGGTAAAAGGAATGAGCAGTCTGACAAGCAAACTGTTGATCACCACAAGGGACAGATTACGCGGCCAGCGGATCACCCGGCCAATTTTGCGGTCCCGTTTTGGACAGAGGCTTTCCCATATGGCCACCCCGCAAAGTATGCCAAAGAAACAGAATAAACGTAACGCAACTTCATTTTCCAACATCTCTGGCCCGCTCCTTTACATCAGTATAAATCCTTCCATCAGGATGAAAAGCCTTAAACGCAAAAGCACAGAAAATATGGTAAGCCACACCTTTCCCGCCTTTTGTCGCCACCACATTGCCCATTCCTCATGGCCTGCCCCTGAAATTATACCCCGCAGCACTCTATGGGATATACGGGTCACGAACACATCAAAGCTTTGTGATTTCAGGCGAAATCATCATATGTAATTTAAAGAAACCGCCATGATTTTTTCCCGCATCCAACGATTGGTCTGATCTTCGTCCCGGCTTTTATGCCAATAAAGATGCAGCTCCATATCCGCCAAGGCAAAAGGCAATTCCATAATACGGGCCTCATATTGTTCGACCAACCGCAGGGGTGCGGTCAAGGCCAGATCGGACCGCAAAGCCACCAGAGGTGCCACCATATAATGCTGCAATCTTAAATGAATATTTCGCTGTTTTCCCAATCTGTTAAGGGCCACTTCCACATGACCCTGACCACTGCGGCGGCTGGAAACATGAATATGGTCAAAGCTCAGATAATCCTCAAGCGTCAACGTCTGGCCAACAAAAGGATGGTCCTTGCGCAGCATGCAGACATGCCGTTCCTTGAGGAGCGGCCTATGACATAATTGCGGGTCATTTAACAACGGCGCATCCACCACAAGATCCATCGCCCCGGTCGCCAGTTCCCGGACCAAATCCTGTCGGGGAATCTGATAGCTTTCAAATTTTACCCCCGGTGCCGTGCGGGTCACCTGCTCCTCCAGCGGCGGCAGGATCATAGCCGCAATCAGGTCGGACATATTAATCCGAAAGGTCTTGTCGGTCTTATCTGACTGAAAAATCCCCTCCTCATTCAGACTGCTGTTGATCAGAAGCAGCGCATCCCGCACCCGTCCAATGACATTTTCCGCCACCGGAGTCGGGATCATGGATTTCTGGCTGCGCACGAACAACGGGTCATCAAAAGTCCGCCGCAATCGGGCCAGCGCATTGCTGACCGCAGGCTGGCTCAGACATAATATCTCCGCCGCCCGTGTCAAATTTCGTTCCACATATATGGTCTCGAAAACAACAAATAAATTCAAATCAACCTGATTTAAGCGCACGAATAACCCTCTATGCATTATCAATTTAATCAATAGTATACTATACATATAATAAATTTCAAAAATAATAGTATTTGGCCTATCATCTGCCAGAAATACGAGAGAAAACATATGGCTGAAATATATCTGGTCCGGCATGGACAAGCGTCTTTTGGGGCGAAAAACTATGATCAACTGTCGGATCTGGGCCGTGTGCAATCGGAATATCTTGGACAATATTTTACCGACCGCGCTATTAAATTTGACAATATCATCATCGGGACACAACAGCGCCACAGGCAAACGGCCGCCGGGATTCTGGGCGATGACCTATCTAGTTATGATAGCCATTCGGGCTTGAATGAATATGATTTCTCGGGTCTGTATAAGGCCTATATGGCGCAGCATCCCGATGCGGCAGAGGCTGCTAAAGATGGCAATCGGCGCATTTTCTATCAACGGCTGAAACTTGCCCTGACATTATGGTCAGAAGACCGATTGACCGAACCCCTGCCGGAAAGCTGGACAGATTTCAAGAACAGAGTCGCCGATGCCTTGGCCCATATTCAAAGCAACACGGAGGGCACCTGTCTGGTGGTCAGTTCCGGCGGGCCTATTTCCATGGCCATTGGACATATCCTTGACCTTGCCCCGCAAAAAATTATCGATCTGAACCTGCAAATCAAACATACCAGTTTCAGCCATATTTATCTGGGACAGGACAGAATGCATCTGTCCGATTTCAACACTATTCCCCATCTGGACCAACAGGGTCGGCGGGATGACATTACCTATAGCTAATCAGGAGAAAAACAATGGATTTTGACCTTAGCCCCAAAACACAGGACCTCTGCCGCCGCCTGTCAGACTTTATGGATGCCCATATTGTTCCCCGCATCCGCCAGCATCATGATGAACTCAAGGCCGGTATTTTTCCTGTCTCTTTCATGGAAGACCTAAAGGCACTGGCCAAATCAGAAGGCCTGTGGAATCTGTTTCTGCCCCATTTGGCAGAGGGGGAAACAGGCACCCGCCTGACCAATCTTGAATATGCGCCGCTGGCCGAAATTATGGGCCGGGTACTCTGGGCCTCAGAAGTTTTCAATTGCAGCGCACCGGACACCGGAAATATGGAAGTCTTTCATATGTTCGGCACCGATGCCCAGAAAAAACAATGGCTGAAACCGCTATTGGAAGGCCGCATCCGGTCTGCCTTTGCCATGACGGAACCGGATGTCTCCTCGTCCGATGCCACCAATATTCAAACCCTCATCCAGCGCGACGGCGGCGATTATGTCATCAATGGCCGCAAATGGTTTATCTCCAATGCCGCCCACCCCAATTGCAAGGTGATGATCCTGATGGGCAAAACCGATCCGGATAATACGGATCGCCACCGCCAGCAGAGCATGATCATTGTGCCCATGGACACGCCGGGCGTCACCGTGGAGCGCAATATCACCATCATGAGCCACCATGCACCCGAAGGCCATTGTGAGATCACTTTCCGGGACGTGCGGGTGCCGGGTGAGAATATTATAAGCGGCGAAGGCGATGGCTTTATGATCGCGCAGGCGCGACTTGGGCCGGGACGTATTCACCATTGCATGCGCTCCATCGGTCAATCGGAACTGGCGCTGGACTTGATGGTGGAACGGGCGCTGGAACGCAAAGCATTCGGCAAATATCTTCATCAACATGGTGCGGTCAGCGAAAGCATTGCCCGATCCCGCATGGAAATTGATCAGGCCCGCCTGCTGGTCTTGAAAACCGCCCAGATGATTGATAAGGTCGGGGCCAAGGGAGCGCGTAAGGAAATATCCATGATCAAGGCCGTTATCCCCATAATGCAGACCACCATTGCCGACCGGGCCATGCAGGTTTTCGGGGCCATGGGCATATCACCGGATACCCCACTGGCCGATATCTGGACATGGGGCCGGGCCTTACGCCTTGCCGATGGCCCGGACGAAGTGCATTTGCGCGCCATTGCCCGTCTTGAGATCAAAGAGGCACAGGACAAGCCGGGCTTCACCCTGCCTTACCTGACAGCCCCCCCCCGTAACGAAGAATAAGCAACGAAGAATAAGGATAAACCATGCAAAATATATTTGATCTGACCGGAAAAATCGCCCTCGTCACCGGAGCCTCCAGCG
>JAESPY010000005.1 GCA_016765435.1 Emcibacter sp. | reverse complement strand
CTCAGACAAATTCATCCGCACGGGGTATCCGCCGAAGAGACTGCCCCGCCGTAATATCGATGATTTGTCCCGTGGTAAAGGACTCGTCACTGGCCAGCCATAAGGCCGCATTGGCAATATCTTCCACAGTTGGAAACCGCCCAAGGGGCATTTCACGCAAAAAGGCCTTCGTCACGACCTCCATGGCAAAATATTCTTCGGTCATGGCGCTTTTGGTGAAGCCCGGCGCGATGCTATTGACCCGAATATTACGCTCGCCCAATTCATTCGCCGCCACTTTCATAATCATATCAGCCCCCGCCTTTGACCCCGCATAGGCAGAAAGACCCGGGGCCTGTACCAATGCCGTAAGGGTTGATGTGGTGATGATTGATCCGCCCTCTATCATAGCCCCGGCCATATGCTTCATAAAAAGGGCCGTCCCGATGAAATGAACGTCAGAGGCCTGCCGCAATGTTTCTTCTGTGGCCTCAAGGATGGACTCTTCAGAGGCAACCCCGGAGTAATTAACCGCAATATGAAGACCGCCGTATGTATCCACAGCCGTCTTTACCAAAGCCGCGATATCTTCTTCTTTCGTAATGTCACAAGCGACACCGATACCACCAACTTTCTCCGCGATGGCAACAACAGCATCCCTGCGGCGGGCGGCAAGAACAACTTTGGCCCCCTCTTCAACGAAACGCCGCGCGGTTGCCGCACCCATGCTACGTTCATCCGATGCGCCTAAAATGACGGCAATTTTTCCTGTTAAACGTCCCATGATAGTTCCCTTTATAATGTGAAGTAATGACGGCCCCAAAATATCTTCTTGCCCCGTTATGTAAACTGCTTCTTCTGCTAGGCGATGAGCAAAGTCGATCCCCTGTATATTTACAGGATAGAAAATATCATGAAAGGTCGCCATTAATCGGGACACGACCGTATGGATAGAAAGAGACATCGTTATGCCGAATGATATAAGCAAAATCAGAAGCCTTGTGGACCTCTACGGTTTTGCCGTTGATACAAGACGGTGGGCGCTATTCGACAAGGTTTTCTCGCCTAATATGCATATTGATTATGGCGGAGATGCCCTATGGACCGATCTGGAAAAATTCAAGGAAGACTTTGAAGCCTTCCACCGTATATTTGATGCCACACACCATAGCATGGCAAATTTCATACCCGATATTAAGGGAGATACGGCAACGACCGTCACCTATGGTCATTGGCTGATCGTCCGCAAAGGCATTGAAGGTGGCGATATATGGCGGGGCAACGGATGGTATGATGATGAATGGATACGCGGCCCCGAAGGATGGCGGATCACACGCCGCCGGGTACGGATCATTCATTGGGAAGGCAGTACCGCGATTATCAGTCCGGATGGTTTTCAGGTCCCTATGGAAGTCACCTCACTATACCACGCAGCACAAGCAGGAGAAATCCCCCTGCTTGCCTCCCTGAACATCGCATAATGTCTCTTTACGCTGGCCAGTCACGGGTATGGCTGAAATCGGCGTTTCCTCTCTGCCCCAGAAGGAGACCCGGGGTTTCGCTCATGAAACCGTCTGTGGTGGGATCTGTTCGCGCCCAGTCAATAAGTTCAAGCCGTTTGACAATGCGCCATTCACCCTCACGGCAGGCATATTCATCAATATAACGTCCGGCCACAATCAAATCTTTGGGTTCGCCGTCTTGCTCTATACGGTGCCAGGCATAAAAATAAACCTCACCAGAGGCATGATCCCCGTCCACATCCAGATGTACCTGACCAATGATATGCTGGCTGCCTTTTAGGTCCGCCAGAAAACCCTGAGCAAACGTTACAAATTCGTCGGCGCTGCCCTTCATAATCCCGCAATCAACCCACGCATCATCATGGAAAGCGCTGCGATGTAATTCAGGATCAAGGCGGTCCTGCCCCCGCATATAACGACATAGGGCATCGTTAATATCCCGGCGAGCACATAGATCACGCACTTCAGCCTCTAAATCAAATTTCTTGCTCATATTCTACCTTCCTTATTGCATCGTTTCGCCATTATCGATGACCATTTCCGTTCCGGTAATCTGTTTTGATAAATCAGACGCGAGAAACAGGACAAGATTTGCCACATCTTCCGGTTTGCCCTGCCCTTGATCCTGCATTTGATCGAGGCCTGCTTCATCTGTGGAAAGTTGTGACAGGGCCTGCTGTGTCATCGGCGTATCATGAGCGCCGGGTACAACACTATTCACCCTGATGTTATAGCCCTGTTCCTGACAATGAACGGCCACACTACGAGACATGGCAATAATAGCCCCCTTGGCGGCACTATAGGCTGGAATAATTCCAATCCCTTTCCTTGCCGCAACAGAGGCCATATTAATGATGGACCCGCCGCCGCGTTTTGCTATTTCTGGAATTGCGGTTTTACAGCCCAGAAAACTTCCTTCGACCATTACTTGATTCTGAAGACGAAAATCTTCGAGCGTACAATCCTCCACATTTGCAAAACGGACCAAACCCGCATTATTCACCAGAATATCCAGTCCGCCAAATTCTTTAACAGTGAAATCAACGACCCTTTGCCATTGCGCCTCATCCCGGACATCATGGGCTATAAAAAACGTATTTGGTAATGATTTTGCCACGGATTGCCCCAATGCTTCCTGAATATCTGTGATAACGACTTTTGCACCTTCCCGTACGAACATACGGGCATCAGCAGCCCCCAATCCAGAAGCGCCCCCGGTTATGATTGCGACTTTACCTTCTAACTGTCCCATATTCCCTATTTCTCTTCACTATTTATAATATTTACAACAACTTATATCATTTTCCAGAGGTCATAAACCAAGTCAGACTTGCCCCATTTACCCCAATTTTTCAGTCCTTCATAAAAGCCCCCTCTCTGAAGAGTGGTCGGGCCTTTGGTATTCCAGTCCATGACAAATGTCCGGCTGGTAATCTTCCAAACACCTTCGCGTCGTTCATAACGGTCAATATATCGGCCCCCTGTCATAATATCTTCCCCGCCCATGGTCATCTGGGCAACAACGTAATGTTCCCCCACGGCATGATCGCCCTTAACCTCAACCCATTCATTGGCAACGGAGTGGAAACAATAATCAACGTTATTTTCGACAAAGTCTGTAATGCCTTCCGAGAATTCATTCCCCGATCCATTGATGACACCGGAAATAACCACCGCATCTTCATGAAAGATTGTTTTTAACAAATCAGCATCGGCACGATCAACCCCACGACAATAGGCCATCCCAAGGTCATGAATGGCGAGCTTGGACAGGGCCGCATCCAGCGTAGAATTCAGAACCGTATTTTCATCATTATTTTGCATTTTACTGTCTTTCTGAAGTGAATTATTTACTTGCGCTTCGGCATAGGCCAATAACGTGCGCCCGGGGTCTGCGGCACCGTGTCCCCCTTGCGGTACAAAATGAGTATGGGCAACATCAGGATCGGCCCGTTCCGCTGTCATCGGGCGGTTTGTATTACCATCAAGGATATAGGTCCGGTGCGAAATCCGCCATGCGCCATCCTGAACACTTAACCGATCAAGATACCGCCCAAACACCAGTCTTTGCGTGGTCGCATCTTCCACATAGGCCATAACATATGATTCCGAAATGGCTTTTTCTCCAACAATTTTAATCCACATATTAGACGTACGGTGCGTACTTGGGGCGGCTGCCTTTTGGGCCTTCGCCAATATTTCCACCAACCCTGCGGCGGGGCCATTATAAAAACCATAATCCACAGTGGCATCGGGATGATAAGCAGAAGACAACAAATTAAAATCGGCACGGTCGATACCCCGGCTATGATTTGCTAGAATATTTTTAATATCACCACGGGCTATAATATCATGTGAAGTAAGTGTCATTATGTCACCAAAATTATCATGTAAAAAAATATCCCTGCTCTCAATATGAAAGCAGGGATCATAACATAGCCTAGAAAGGGGCTTTAAAAGATACGCCATATTCACGTGGCGGGGCATAATTTACCAAACCAAGCGTGCCGGGCGCATCAAAGACGCTATTGATATAACGTTTATCAAGCAGGTTTCTAGCCCATAAGCTAATGGTGAATTGATCATCTAACGGCATCCAGTCCATATTGGCATTCACAAGTGAAACGGCCTTGATCGTTGCACGTGGCGTATCAACAATAGACGTCAACAGTTTCTCGCCCGTATAAGTATATTGCACCTTTATTCGTGCCATACCATTATCGGACACCGGAAACTCATAACTGACCGCAGCGGCACCGCTCCATTTCGGGCTATTCTGAAGTCTCTGCCCAGACAGATCACGTGTGGAGGAATCAGGCAACAGAAAAGAGAAATCCCGGTATTCCGCATCCGTATAAGCGATTGATCCTGTCAGGGTCAAACCCTCCGCAGGAATAGCCGTTGCATCAATCTCGACCCCCATAATACGGGAACTCGCTGCATTAATAATGGTATTCCCCTGTACCAGATTGGCACCGGAACCCACAAAATATATCTGTGCCAATTGCATATCACGGTAATTCGTGTAGAAGGCCGCAATATTGGTCCGCAACCTGTTCTCAAGAAAGTCCGCTTTATAGCCAATTTCAAAGGTATCAACCTTCTCCGGCCCGTAAGGTCCCACATCCTGTGCGATCCCGATCCGCCCCGTATAACCGCCTGATTTAAAGCCGCGCGCCCAATATGCATATAACAAACTGTCTGCGGTGGCTTTATAATCGATGCCTATTTTCCAGCCGATATTGTCCCAGGAGCTTTTCTCCCGCGGGGGAGCGACATTACTGATCAACAGATTAGGCGTCCCGTCCGGTGCCACACCATCAAACGTCGTCACACCACCCGGTGCAAATGTCGTCAGCGTAGAGGCCTCCATTTCGGTTTCTTCGTGGGTATAACGAACCCCTGCCTGTATGGTGATATCCTCTGTCACATCAATATATGATTGTGCAAAGAATGACCCGGACCAATTGTCCTGATCCTCTAAATTTAACTGAAACAAACCGGGAAAGCCTTTTGTCACCGTGTCATTGACAAAGTCATATGTCGCCCCACCCGCGAAATCAATTCTCAGGTCCTGTTCATGGTTAAAATGCGTCTTCATGAACAGTCCCCCGACCGTCATACGAACAATATCGGAAGCCTCAAAATCGGTGCGCAATTCCTGACTAAACTGCCAACCTTCTGTCGTCCGGCGGGTGTCAATTAACGTAACTGGCGTCCCATCCTGATCCGTATATTCAAAAAGATCGAATTTCTTATAGCCCGTAATGGAGGTAATATCTCCGATGCCTGTATTGGAGAATTTCATATTCAATGTGGCACGATACGTATCCATGTGACTTAAATTCGGCACAGAATTATTGGCCGAAAGAAAATTATCCGGCGCATCACAAACCGACCCCGCCGGGGCACAGGGTGAGGCATACATATTACGGAAGCCTTCCGGCACATATTCCGATTCACCGGGCAAATTGCCCGCGATAACAACAGGTGAGCCGTTACGGGCAATGTCATATTCACCCGTCAAAGTCATTTCGAAATTATCGCTCGGGGTTATCTTAACCGCGCCGCGTATGATCGTCACATCACGGCTCCCCATATCGGACCCGTCAACAACATTAGTGACCCATCCTTGACGCTCATCATGGGAAATAGATAAACGGGCGGATACCGTCTCGGTAATCGCCCCGGTCACGACACCGCCAATGGTCAAATGCTTCCAGTCACCATAACTAAAATCCAGTTGCCCGCCGAATTCTTCTTCTGGCTGTTTATTAATAATATTAATAACACCGCCCGTGGTATTGGCCCCAAAGAGTGTCCCTTGCGGCCCCCGCAAAACCTCAATACGGTCAATGTCATACAAATCGACCAACGCCCCGATGGAGAAATATTGCGGCACACCGTCCACAACCACAGCCACCGTATTACCGGCATAGGGATCTGGCTCAATCACACCGATACCCCGAATGGTAAAAACCGCATTATTTGGTGTATTGGAAAAAGGCCCGATAGAAACATTGGGGATTGTGTTTTGCAGCCCCTCAAGGGTTACCGCATGAAGGTCCGCCACATCATCCCCCGTAACCGCGACAATGGAAATCGGTACATCCTGTATATTCTCGGATTTTTTCTGCGCTGTCACGACCAGCTCTTCCAAAACGGCACCATTCGTTTCCGCTGCTTGTGCCGTTATCGAAGCAGATGCCATCATCAGCAATGATACGCTTGTTAATAACTTTCCCTCATTTAAGTACATAGTATTCTCCCTTTATTTTGTAATGATTGAATCATCCAAGTATTTATCAATCGTTTTATTCAGATGCCTAATGCGCACCTCCTGATAGTTCCCCAATGTCTGACCTTTTTTCCGGCTGGCCATAAAACCCTGTTGTTGCGCCCGCAGATTATCTGTGTCCTGATCGTAAACAGCCCCAAAAGCCGGATCCATTCCCGGCGCCGAAGAATAGCTTTCATTCTCTCCCACATAATGAGGCTCCGCCGGTTCTGGGGCCTCACCATCTTCCGGTACCGGACGCAGGAACAGAAGCTCAAAAAGACATTTTCCGGGGTTCATTCCGATGGGCCGAAAACGGTAAACCATGGGCAGTGATAAGCCCGGAAACAGAACCATATTGGGGAAAAGATGATATTCCACAGTGTCAATTATTTCGGAATCGGAAAAACCAGACAAATCACTTTTATATTTCTCCCCCAAGGTCTGCCGCAGGAAACGCGCCATCACAATACGGGCCGTTTCGCCCTCCCCCACGGTCAAATCATCATTCAGGACCGAACGATCCCCAACCAGCATCGCATTGACCAGTTCCTGTTCCGACAAAGGGTTTGATAAATGCGGGCTATTCACCCCAACAGCAGCATAAAAACGGGAAACATGATCGCCGTAAATATCATATTGCACATTGGCATCGCCAACCCCGGCCATCAATTGCGGGTGGGTTTCATAAACATGATAAGATTCCAGAAATGCTTCCTGAGCTGTTTTCCAGTTACAGGGTAATTCCTTTGCCAAATGCAATTCAACAAACCGTTTATCTAAATCCCAATTGGCAAAATGCTCCGGCAGAACCCCCAGATATTCCATAAGGTCCGGGCCCTCTTCACCGGGATTAATGAAGATAAAACCTCCCCATTGGCCAACACGCACTTCCGGCAGGCTGAATTTATCCGGGTCAACATGCGCAAAATCCCAGGCACAGGGCACCGATTTCAAGTCCCCTTCATTGGACCATGTCCAACCATGATAGGGGCATCGCAATTCCTGTGCGCTGCCAATACCTTCACCCTTTCGCAGTTTGGTACTACGGTGCAAACAGGAATTGACGAATCCCTTAACGCCCCCGTCTTGCTGACGAATAATAATGAAAGAGAAATAGCCCACCTCATAAACATAATGATCCCCCGCTTCTGGAATATGTTCTTCACGGCACACCCATTGCCATGTTTTCCCCCATATTTTTTCCATCTCATTTTCGAAAAAACTTTGCTCATAATAACGCCCATAGCCCACGTCATCACTGCCGAGATACTCATAATTTTCATGGGTTAAAACGGCTGGAGCCTTGTGCAAATCCTGCTTGATTATGTCTTGCACACTCGGCGCGGGACATCTCGCACTTCCTAACGGCTCATCACTCGCACAGGGTAAACCTTGTGTAATCGTCGGGTTTGGCATTGGTATTCCTTCCCTAAACATATTGATAACCGGCCAACCATCCTGTAAAAGGACGCTTGACCTGTTTTTTAACAAGTCAGATATGCATAAGAAACTATAGTTTTAGTTAGTATGGTGATTGTAATGAATGAACTTGTCGATCAAACGCAAGATAACAGCAGCCTTAAAATGATTGAAAACACCCTGTCCATTAGGGAATTAAGCCAACGTATGCTCTCTAAAATTGAGCCAAAAACCTTCGCCAAGGCCAAGGACGGAAGGCAACAGCGTAAAAGTGCCGAAACACGTATCTGTATTTTAGAAGCCACCGTTGATTGCTTGGTCGAAAAAGGATATGCCGCCCTCTCCATACGCGATATCATCGACAGGGCCAATGTTTCCCGCGGAGCCATGCATCATCATTTCGCCAATAAAGCCAAATTGGTCGCCGCCGTGATTGAATATACATTCTATAAAAGAATGGAAAAATTCCTTTGTGATTATATTAAAATACGGGCGATTGAATCCGACTTCACACGAGCTGCCACAGAGGTCCACTGGAAAAATGTACAGTCCCGCGAATATTCGGCCTATCTTGAGCTTGCGGTTGCCGCCCGCACCAACAAAGCCTTGAATGACTCATTTCTGCCAATGGCCAAAAGATATGATCAAGTCTGGTGCGAAGAAATGCATAAGACCTTCCCGGAATGGCAAGGCAGCATAGAAAACTTTAACCGTGCCAATGACTTCGCGATTGTTGTTCATATGGGAATGCTCCTGAATGCCCCAATACTGGGAAATGAACAGCGTATGAAAAATATCCATGAAATTCTTCATAAAGCCATCATACAACTCTTCACTGATATAACCTCTGATTAATTTTCCTCATGCAGCGATGAATGAGCTGGTCCAAACAAACAGGACCACCTCTATAGGCGGCCAGACAGAACGGATCGGGATATCCCTGAGTATAGAATTTTCAATATTGGTTATTTCCCTGAATTATTTTTTACGCGTTTCAATCGTTTTTACCCGAGTAAAATCCAAATCATGGAAATCAAAACTGAAATCCGTCAAGGGAGGTACCGCCTTCATGGTGATCCCTTTTGGATTGCCGTCATAATCCGTCGTAAACTTCGCATATGCGTCCGCGTCCAATGTCCTGTCATCCCACTGTACGATAAAGAGGTCGGCCTTATACGGAACCATTTTCCCCTTTAGGCGTGTCGAGCGCGCGGCTTTGAAATAAAGGTCTCCCTTTGAAGAGCTGATCGCCACTTTACCGAACCACGGGTCTTCATAGGTTCCCACATAGCGGTCTATTTCTCCCACAGGACTATAAGGCGAAATTTCTAAATCTGTGGCGGCTTTGGCCCCTCTGGCAAGACGCTTTTGTTTTTGCTCTTCATAACGGGCGATCCAGTCTGTCTTTTTATCGGATGTATAAGCCTCTAATATTTGATTCGCAATGGCGGGTCTCGCAAAAATTGCCTGCTGGTTGGTATAAACCGCTATGCCAAGATTGAGTTCTGGAATCATGACATTAAGACTCAGCATGCCAAGAAGACCGCCGTTATGTTGTTCCATCTTATAGCCATTATAATCCGACAAGCTCCAGCCAAGGCCATATGCTGAAAAGCTTGAATTGAACCATTCTTTATTTGTCGGTCTCACGGTGGTTATGGTCTGCGGAGTCATGATCTCTGCCCGTTGTTTCTCTGAAAGAAACACATCACCATTGGGCATTTTGCCCTTATTTAAATGCATATTGTGCCATTTTAAAATGCTCTTGATACTGCATTGCATCCCTCCGGCCGCCGCAAAAACACTTTCTTTGCCCAATTTGACATCCCGGATTGTCGGCACCAGAACAGCATCTTTAACCATATGAGGGGCCGCCACATTTCTATGATTTTCTAGACCCGTCAGATTAGCGGAACAATTTTTCATCCCGAGGGGTTTCAGGATATTCTGATCGACAAAATTTTCATAGGACGTGCCGGATACCGCCGCGATAACCTCTCCCGCCACGATATACAGTAAATTGTCATAGGCAAATTCAGACCGAAAACTGCTCACAGGCTTTAAATGTCGTAAATTGGCAATGATTTCCTGCCGGGAGAAATCCTGTGACGGGAAAAACATCAAATCTCCGGCACCAAGGCCCAAGCCACTGTTATGGATAAGCAGGTCTTTAACAGTAAATTCCCGTGTTACCCACGGATCATACAGACGAAAATTCGGCAAATGATCAATGACCTTGTCTTTCCACGTGATCTGGCCCCTGTCCACAAGGAGAGCCAATGAGACCGCCGTAAAAGATTTTCCCGTTGAGGCAATACTGAATAGGGTTTCCGCATTGACAGCCCCCTTCTGCCCCACATGGCGCACTCCATAACCTTTGGAATGGATAACCTTGCCATCTTTTATGATACCCACCGCTATACCGGGGACATTAAATTTCTCCATAGTGCGGGTGACAAGATGATCAATTTCCGCCGCATCGAGGCCCGTATGTTCCGGCACAGCCATAGCAGGCTCAGAAGCGGCCAACAACGACAAGGCCATGACAGATGAGGTTATCAAGTTACGCATGTTATTTATCCCTATATTTATTATTTCCCAAGCCAGACGCTTAGGCCCACGCCAACAAAATTTGCGACCGCATAACCAAACACCCCAAGCAATACCGCCGGAGCCACTAAATCTCGTCGGCCCTTGCCCGCCGCCAAGGCAGCCGCACTGGCCGGACCGGATGCACAGGCATTGGACGCGATCACCACCTCCATCAAATCCAGCTTAAAGAATTTGCTGCCGCCAAAAATAACAATCGCATGGCAAACAACGATTATTGCCGCATAAAGAGCAATCACCATCGCCTTATCCAGCATGGCAACCACATCGGCACTGACCCCAATCGTGACAAAAAAGAGATACATGAAAAATAACCCCATTTCATAATCGCCCTTAATCTTTTTAAGTTGTTTGGGGAAGCTATTCGCCACCACGATGGTAATCGCCGTGATGAACATAATGCTATAGCCCCCCACGCCAAAGGAATTGGCCAAAAACTTGCCCGTCGCACAAATGACAAAGGACAGGCCAAGGGCAAAGCCGATATGCCTCAGGTCAATGGCAACGCTCTCTTCTGTATCGTCTGAAGGGGGGCTAGCCTCCGCCACAGAACCATCAGAGACTGTAGAATGGCTAAACCACCACCGGAACAGCGCCAGTGAAGGAACCAAAGCCAGAAATGCCAAATACATCACCCCAACCACATTATCTGCAGCGACGCTTGCTGTGGCAATGGAGGGGTCTAGGCCAACGGCTTGGGTGACAGCGGCCATATTCATGGAGCCGCCAATATAGGTTGCACTAAATACCCCCGCCAGTTTTGCCGCCTGATCGCCAAGGGGCAGAAAATAATAGCCCAGCAAAGCCCCAAAGCTGGTCCCGATGACCCCCAAAAAGAATGCCACGAGCATACCCTTTGTTTCCGCAATCACCCGCCGCAGGTCAGCTTTTAGCAGCAACAGGGGAATAGCCAAGGGCACGAAAACCGTCCACACCACATTATAGGAGTCCGCCGTTTTGGGCAGTATATTAAAATTCGACAGTGCCATCGCCACGGCAAGAATGATCGCTGCCCCGGATATATTCTGACCTATTTTTGTTCTATCCGCCCAGAACCCCAATGCCACCATAAATATTAAAGCGGCCCAAAGGGCAAAAGTCCAATCTGGATGAATTAAAGATATCGCCGGCATGATTTATTATCCCCTTCACATAATCCGTACCTCTGGAAAGTTAATTGGCTTTCCCGTGCGCGTATTTTTCTTATTTTAACATCAGTCAATACGACAATATAAACGATAACGTAACCAGCCCCAAGGAACAAGACTGATTACGTTACCATATCTATTATTTACGCGACGTCAGATTGTAATAATTATGCGAAATATTGATAGCCCAAAAGATTCCAGAAATAATAGAACCAACACATAAACAAAGCACCGAATGTTACGAACGTATATCTTATCCGCGCCCAAGCCCCAGAGCATAACCCATCTTTCCAGACCAAAACCGTTTGATACAGAAGATATATCCCTGCCAGCACCACGATGAAGGGCATGATTAACCATAGCTTGAACAACAAGGGAATTTCCGTGAACATTTGATCCCCCACAAGGAGCATTACAATCGCCAACAGAATAAGCGTTGCCAAATTCACCCCGGCGGCAATGACAGAAGCCCTCGCGGCCTTCTTCTCCATCCCCTCCAATGCCTTATAACTACGGCATTGATAGGCCAGACGCAGCATGACACCGATAAAAATCAGAATGGAAAAACCAAGAAGAGAATATTGGAAACCCTGCGCGGTGTAAAAAGACGCTTTATAGGTCGACATGAACGGCATGCCATCCATCACAAAGCCCGTGATCTCTCCCTGTGCATTTTCCTGAAAGGCCATCCTTTCCAGACTATCAATTTTACGAAACAGGTTTTTGCCAATTTCAACATATTGGCTGGCTTTACCGCCCAAAACCACAACCAGCGTATTATCCGCCGTGGGTTGCACGGCAACACCACCGCCCAATATGCCCATTGCCTTGTCTAAGGTTGAGAATCCGGCCCGCCAGAAAAGATAATTTCCCGCATATTTTCCCGCACGGTCGGCAAAATCGGAAGGCGGCGTGATTTTCTCGGCCTGCATCGGTGCGAAGGCATCATAAAAACTTCCCTTGAAGGAAGAGCGAACCGTTGACCCGCCTCCCCCACTGAAAGAGATAAAAAATGCCATATCATTTTTCTGATCAATCACCAGTTCAGAATGAAAATGCATGGTATCACCGCCATGACCAACAAAACGCAAGCCATTATGTTCGGTTTCATAAAATCCCAATGCCATGCCCATCAAACGGTCATCGTGAGAGAAATTACGGGTCAGCATTTGCTTAACGGTTTCTTCTCGTAATATGCGTTCCCCGTTATATTCCCCGCCATTCAATATAGCTTGAGCAAACTTTACCATATCCGTAGAGGTGGCTGACATGGAACCCGCTGGTGCAAAATTAGCAATAATTTCAAACGGTTTTTCCACATATGCGCCGCCCTCAAAAACATAAGATGCCGCCATATTTTCATTCAGGTGATCCGGTAAAGGCTCCACAAAAGAAGACGACGTCATGCCCAATACATCAAAAATATTTTTTTGAACATAGGCCGTAAATTCCAGTCCCGAAATATTGGCCACAATCAATCCGGCAACAGCGGTCGCGTAATTGGAGTAGGCCGTCTGTTTTCCGGGGGGATTAACCCGTGCCGGCTGATATTTTTTCATAGCATCTGCCAGAGGCATAATCCGTTCCGGATCACTAAAAATCAGATAGCCCACCGCGCCATCCTCAAACCCGGCGCTATGGGTCATGATATGACGCATGGTCACAGGCTGTCCAGGATAGGTATCTTTGATCTGAAACGTCTTGAGATATTTATTCACATCCGCATCCAGGTCCAGCTTTCCCTGCTCCACCATTTGCATCACCGAAACCCAGGTGAATAATTTGGATGTGGAACCGGGACGGAACAATGTTTTCGCAGGGTCAACAGGAATATGTTTTTCAACATTCTGATAGCCATAACCCTTGGCAAAAATCAACGTTCCTCCCTTAATGATGGCCACCGTTCCCGAAGGACTGTTATGGTTTTTCATCAAAGGCAAGACAAGCCCGTCCACAAAGGCTTCTATGGTTTTTGGCTTATCAAGATCGGAAATCTCCAAAGCCCCTGCCGAGACCATCATACAAAGGGATATGAAACACCCCGTAATGGCTGTTTTAATATATTTTAAATTCATTTTACTCTCCAATTTATGGTTTGCCTACTACCCCGCCCCATAATTAAAAATCACTTTAATTTCATTTTGTAAAATCAGGATGTCCATATTTCTTTTAAAACACGCTTGAAATTACCTCCCAACATGGCTTTGATATTATCATCGCTGTAACCCCGTCTCATAAGAGCCTCTGTCAGGTCAAATATTTTCCGGGGATGATCCATGCCTTCAATATCCAGCTTATCCCGAAACGCATAACTTGATTTATATCCGGCTTTCAGAGCTTTATATATTTTGGGCGGAAGGTCATCATAACCCTCCAGATCAGAATCCGTACCAATCCCCACATGGTCGATGCTGGTCAGCTTAACGACATGATCGATATGATTGATATAATCCTCCAAGGTGGTTGGCTCTGTATTTTTGACAAAGTTCCGCACCGCCGTAATACCCATAACACCACCTGTTTTCGCCATGGCGCTGATCGCCTCATCGCTTTTGCATCTTGGGTGCCCTTTGGTTAAGGCCCTTGCGTTGGAATGGGTAATCAGAACAGGTTTTGTCGAAAGCGTAAAGGCATCCAATGTTGTTTGATCACCACAATGAGAAACATCAACGACCATGCCAATATCATTCATGGCCTTTACAATCTGTTCGCCGTAAGAACTTATCCCGCCATCATCTCTGTCTGTGGAGCCGGTGCCGATAAAGTTCTGACTGTTATAAGTTAATTGTGAAACCCGTTGCCCCAGATGATAGAATTTCTTCACATCCTTGACCGTCCGGAAATGATCGGAATTCTGAAGCCCCAGAATAAACCCGATTTTTCCGGATTTCTTCAGTTTCTCCATATCGGAAAAGGAATCAATACGTGTGACAAAGTCTGGATATTCCGCCGCCAGACCATTATAGGATGCCATGAATTGAAGCGCATCTTCATGAGCTGTCGGCCCACCAATACCAACGGCGGGGTGAAAAATATTGATGCCTGATTTTTTGATATGTTCAAGCTCTGCTTTGGTAAATTGAAAGGCATCCTTACCGGTTTCTGCCGCTGTAAAAAGCTTTGTCATGTCAAATAAAGATAACATATCAATGACCAAAGCTTCTCCCACAAGGTCAATAGCCTTTTTGGAATAGCTGTGCGTTGTGGCAGCAAACAGCTGATAACTGTTAAGGTTAATCATGGGGGCAAACATTAGTCCCCCACCCGCCAGCGCCGTTTTCTTTAGTATTGNACGCCGGGTTATTGTTGGTTTATGGGTCGTTTGTTTCTTATAATTCATATCACTCATATCACTCTCCAAGTCAGATTTCCCTACTACCCCAACTTGTATAAAACTCTTATGCTATGATTTTATCCCGGCCACATCACTATAAAATGCAGCCGGGATAGTTAATCATTATGACCAATCAAAAATCAAATGACAATACAACCCCCATCGTTCTGGGGCGGATTGGTGTCCCCGTTGCAGATAATGGAATTGGCTGTCCGGCCACTTCCGTTGCACCCGGTATCAACAACGCCGTAATATTGGCAAATGCACTCTGATTGAACAGGTTCGTCACATAAAAGTTTAAGGCAACATCTCCCATCTGCACACCCGCGTTCACATCAACCAGAAAATATGAATCACTCATGATGCTCACAGCAGAATCTCCAATGTCACCATCATCAAGTGCGGACGGCGACCCTTGCACATATCTGAAACCGNCCCCAAAACTTCCCGTCACATCTGATGAAATATCATAATCATAATTGGCGCGGGTCGAAGCCGTCCATTTTGGAACGGTCGGCATGAACTGCCCCTTCAGACCATTTAACTTCTCTTCATCTTCGTTCAATGTACTATGCGTGTAGGCAACCGTTGATGTCACCGTAAAGCCATCGGCAGGTTTCAGGGTAAAGGCTCCTTCAAACCCTTTTGCGGTAATCCCATCCTTCGCATTACCTAGTGCAGAAGTCCCGAATAATGATACTGCCGCCTGAAAATTGCTCCAATCCAGATACCACAGCGACATGTCATAACTGAACATGCCCTCTGCCAAACTACCTTTGGCACCAATTTCATAACTCCACAAATTATCCTGCTCCACAATCGGATCGCTTGCAGGTATTCCTGTAAGCGGGTTTACAACGATAAGATTTGCCGAAGCAGGCCGATAACCACTGGCAATACGAGCATAAAGTGACATATTTTCATTGGGGCGATAACGGGCCGTTAACAAATATGTCTGAATATTTGCCTTGGCCGTTGGTAAAGACTCAGTCGCTGGATCAGACGGACCACCAACCAAAGGACCATCCGTGATAAACTTCAAGTCCATTGTCGTATCAGCATAACGCATGCCCGCAGTCAAATCGAAATCAGGCGTCACATAATAGGTCAAATTGGCAAAAGCGGCATATTCCTTATATTCACTGGGGAATGAGGCCAAGGCCATCAAGAAATCACCGGGCTGAGTGATCAGCAGTTGATCTTGTGTGGTCGATTCTTCCGCATAATAAAGCCCAACTATCCATTNAAATTCATCACTATTCTGTGAAGTCAAACGCACTTCCTGCGCATATTTTTCAGAAGATATAGGCGAAGAAAATGGCGCATCCGTTGTTGTTCCGGGAGGATTTCCCTGCAAAATATCCGCCAAGCCAGAGAATATAGCCGTATAATCAAGTATGGCTCCAATATCATATTTCACATAGCTACCGGTCGCGGTTAAGGTCGCCCAGTCAAAGTCATAATTAAGCGTAGCCGAAACATAAGTTTGCTTTGTATCCTGGAGTGAGAACTGGTCAACACCGCTCAATTTGCCATATGTAGGAGTCTTGTTGAGATCGGCCAACTCAACGGCTGATGTTCCACTAAATTTTACTTTTTGATGCAGGGCCTTTAGGCGAATTTCAAACTCTTCAGATGCCTGAAACAGAATATCCCCTGAAAAGCCAAAGCTTTCTGAGGTATCGGCATTTTTTACACTAACATTGCCTGTTGCCGGGTCTATCCGATCAACCAAGCCCCCATCATCTTCATAAAAACCTGATACAGTAACGCCCAACTTATCCTCAATAACTGGCATACTGAGAAAGCCGCTATAAATCTGGTTAAAACCGCCATCCTTTGTATTCGATAAATTTACAGAACCCCCACCGCGCATCTCACTCAAAGCTGGTTTTTTGGTAATATAACGGATAGCACCGCCAATGGCCGTTGCGCCAAACAAAGTTCCTTGTGGCCCTTTAATCAATTCAACACGCTCAACATCCCCAAGAAGGCCATCAAAGAACAAGGCACCTCCATTGGCAAATCCGCTATTACTTGTCATGGGAATATCATCCACATAGACAGCAACCACAGCCGTTGCCCCTTGCTGACCAACACCACGGGCCGTAATGCTGCCTCTGCCCCGTTGACCATTGCCTCGGTTAATATTAAATCCAGGTGTATATTCAATAATATCACCAATAGACGTCAAGCCGGAATGGGTAAATTCGATAGGATTAACCGTCGTGATTGACGCTGGCACATCCTGTAGGGCTTGTTCACGGCGGGAAGCGGTAACAATAATTTCATCAAAAGAAACTGTATCGGCATCTGAATTTTCATCATCTGCATCATAACCCGCAAGATTGGCTTCGTAATCTTCGCCATTTTCATAAGATATTTTCTGGAATTCAGAACCATTGCCGGACCCTTTTGCAAAAACCGCAATGGTATGGGCATTGATATATTTATAGTTCAGTCCGGTATCCCGTAACAGAATATCCAAAGCCTGCTGGTCAGAATAAATCCCTTGAATGGATACGGCCTTTAAATTCTGCGCATCCTTTGTAGAAATGACAATTTGCTTGCCAAGCTGCTGGGCAAGGCTATTGAGCGCCAGTTCCATTGGCTGGGCTTTAATACGCACTTCAACGGCTTTATCATTGACCGTCTGCGCAACGGCTGGTGTCGCGTGAAAAGCTGTGGCAAGCGCGATCAGGCTGACACAATTCAAGGCGGTTTTCTTCATTCTATTCATCAATTCTCTCCCTCTTAAGAAAAACTTGTTATCAGAGAGCTGGCCATTTCATTATGACAATCCAATCTCGCAATCGGACTTGGCCCTCATAAGGGTTAAGAGTGTTGGCCGGACGTAAAATGGATATGTTTTTTTAATAAATAAATTTAGTATCCAATA
>JAESPY010000004.1 GCA_016765435.1 Emcibacter sp. | reverse complement strand
ATTCGCATTCATGGTGACCGTTTTGTCTTCCAGTCGGAAGTGCTTTTTTCTTCCGGTTCTGCGATTTTGGGACGAGAAGGACAAAGTGAGATGCGCAAGTTGGCCAATGCGTTGAAAGAAATTTCAGCAACAATTCCCAAGAATATTGACTGGGTTCTGCGGGTTGATGGCCATACAGATGTCCTGCCAATCCGCACCCCGCAATTCCCGTCCAATTGGGACCTGTCAACGGCACGGGCGTTATCGGTTGTCAAATATCTGATCGCGGAAGGCATTTCCCCGAAAAGGTTGGCCGCCACCGGATTTGGCCAGTTTCATCCATTGGACAAATCCAGCGGGCCAGAAGCTCTGAAACGCAACCGACGCATTGAAATGCGCCTTACGCAAAGGTAATTTCTTGGACCAAGAATCCTTGGTCCAAGAATAATGAATAGATCAGTTCTGTTCGCCAAATTGAAGCCGAGCAAGGCGGGCATATAGGCCGCCTTTCTTAATCAGTTCATCATGGGTGCCGATATCCACAATATGGCCATCATCCATCACCACAATTCTGTCGGCTTTTTTCACGGTGGCCAATCTGTGGGCGACAACAAGTGTCGTACGCCCCTGCATCAGTTTTTCCAGCGCTTCCTGTACCTTTTTCTCACTTTCCGCATCCANTGACGATGTGGCCTCATCCAGAAGCAGAATCGGNGCATCCCGCANAATNGCGCGNGCAATGGCAATNCGCTGTCNCTGACCNCCGGAAAGACGGCTTCCCCGTTCCCCCAGATAGGTCTGCATTCCATTGGGCAGCTTAACNATAAATTCATCNGCACGNGCGGCAACTGCTGCNGCCATTACCATATCATCCGTTGCCTCCGGATTGCCNTAACGGATATTTTCCTCAACGCTGGTGGCNAANACCACGCTTTCCTGTGGCACAATGGCCANCCGCCGCCGTACNTCNTCNGGNTCGGCGTCCTTGATATTCACCCCGTCAATGCAAATTTCACCATTGGCCGGATCATAAAAACGCTGTATCANCTGAAATACGGTTGATTTCCCGGCNCCNGACGGNCCAACAATNGCCAGATGCTCGCCCCGNCTCACNGACAGGTCAAACCCGTTCAATATCATATCATCCGGTCTTGAGGGATAGGTGAAAAANACCTTACGAAATTCAATTCTGCCTTCATGAGGTTCTGGCATGGGACAGGGGTTCTNCGGGGCCTTGATATCCGCATCCGTGGCGATGATAGCAACACAGCGGCTTATGGCNCCTGCNGCCCGCTGAATTTCACCNTAAACCTCGCTTAAAGCCCCCACAGCCCCCGCGACCAATGCCGCATACATGATAAAGGACGCCAGTTCCCCGCCNGTCATNCCACCNGCAATCACATCCGACGCCCCNACCCACAACACAATATCCATCGCGCCGAAAATCAANAGNATAACAATGCCGGTNAGCCATGANCTTATTTTGATNCGNCGGATAGANGTCTCNAAAGCCCGTTCNACNAAACCNCCATAGCTTGTNGCTTCCCTCTGTTCCTGTGTGAANGCCTGTACGGTTTGCACCGCCCCGATGGTTTCATTGGCNTTGGCACTGGATTCNGCTATTTTATCTTGTGTCAGCGTNGATAATTTNCGCAATTTNCGNCCCAGAAAAATAATCGGNANCACCACAACGGGCACCACCAACAACACCANCCCCAACATCTTTGGACTGGTCACCGCCATCAATGTCAATCCGCCAATCAGCGTTAAGATATTACGCAACGCTATCGACACCGTTGACCCGACAACAGATTGTATGATGGTGGTATCGGTGGTCAACCGCGAGATAATATCTCCGGTAAGGTTTTTCTCAAAGAAAGTCGGGCTCAGGCGAATAACATTGCTATATACCGCCCGCCGAATGTCCGTTACGACTCGCTCGCCAATCCACGAAACAAAATAGAAACGGGCAAATGTTGCGATGGCCAGAACCAGTGCCACCAGCATTAAAAGCGCAAAATATATATCAATCTCCGCTGATTTTTCGCCTGAAAAACCCGCATCAATCATTTGACGAAACGCCATTGGAACCATCAGCGTCGCCCCAGAAGCAATCACCAAGGCAATCAAAGCACAGACAATCATTCTCTTATATTGGAAAAGAAAGCTCCCTAGTAATTTGATTTCGCTAAGTTTTTTCCGGGGCGGATTATCTCTACCTGTTATTGATGGCTGTGGTTGCCCTGATTTTCGCATTTGTACGTAGACCCTTTTTATATGTTAACGGTCATGCCTATAGCAGGCATNTGGGCAAGCGACAACGCCGATCAGGCGGAATATGCATTATTTTGCGATAAAACTGCAAACTCCCCTTGCTTTCATATTTTCCTTTAGGTATATAAGCGCAACAAATTTTCGCGGAGAAAAATAGCGATGAAACAAGATATTCACCCAGACTACCATGAAATCAATGTGGTCATGACGGACGGCACAACATACAAAACCTTCTCTACTTGGGGTAAAGAAGGCGACACAATGAATTTGGAAGTTGATCCAAAATCCCATCCAGCATGGACCGGCGGATCTAAGAAGCTTACAGACAAAGGGCGCGTTGCTCAGTTCAACAAGCGTTTTGCCAACTTCAAACTGTCAAAATAACAGATATAATAGTTTTAAATCTGAGGCATCCTTATTGGGGTGCCTCATTTTTTATGGCTATTTTCTATTCTGATATATCTTTATTTTCAAGTCTGCTGAACATCTGATGGACAGGGTTTTCGATATCCTGTGCGCCATATACCATGCGATCCATCCGGGCAACCTGCCGATAAAGATTTTGTGATTTTTCCAAAAAATCAATGAACGGCTCCGGCAAATTACTTTTACGGGTATCAACATTTGCCAGGCAGATATCCTCTGCACTCAGCCGGAACTTTGCCACCGCGGCTTCCTCTCTACTGATTTCACCTGCGGCAACCCCCTTTTGCACCAGAAACCATGACATCACCTGCATTAAACAGGTCGATACCCGCATGCTTTCGCTAGCATAATGGACTTCTGACGGCTTCTCCAGATTGAACCCGGTGAGTTTTTCATTGCCCTCTTCAAGATAGGTGGCAACAGCCTGAGTAAGTTCCATGGCCTCACGGTATGATTTCTCCAAAAAGCGCGGGTCCAGTAAACCGTCTTCGTTAATATCCTGCTGTGTCATATGATCAAACCCTGTTTAAACTTCACTCTATAATATAAGTCATTCCTTAAAGGGCGGTTACTTTTTCCATAGAGTTATCTTGAAATATCATNATNNCTGATTATCTATATTTTATAGACGGTGCCANAGACGGGCCGNATATACGCAACATAATGTTCCAGCCATCTGGTGGAACGAAACAAATATCGNTTTAAAATGAAAGGATAGATTATGCGTTCTATGGATTTAACCCCCCTTCTACGGTCTTCCATTGGATTTGACCATATTAACCGCCTGNTGGATAATTCACTCAGCAATAACGAGGCGACATACCCGCCCTATAACATTGANAAAATCAGCGAAGATGATTACAGAATTACCGTCGCGCTGGCAGGGTTTTCCGANGATGANCTGGATGTTTCCATTAACGAAGGCNTGCTGATTATCGCCGCAAAAAACACACCGGACAAAGACGAAGAAGATCAAAGCCGCTATCTGCACCGNGGCATTGCTCGNCGNTCTTTCGANCGCCGTTTCCGTCTGGCGGAAACCATCCGTGTCACCGGNGCCGCGCTGGANAATGGTTTGCTGACCGTTGAATTACAGCGGGACGTCCCCGAACACCTTAAACCCCGCAAGATCAATATCACCAGCGGACAAACTAAAGCCAAGACTATCGACGACGAAGCCGCCTGATAGCGTTATTTTTTCTCCCTTGTCAAAGACCCTGCCCTAACTACGGCAGGGTCTTTGCGGGTTTTTTAAGCGTCATGCCGCCTCTGTAACTGATGGTCCGCCATGGCGTCCGCCTTTGCCTTCGCCCTTTTTACCACCCCGACTCCGCCGGTCAGGCCTTTGTCCTTTTCCTCCGGACAGCATAGCGGCAATTTCCTTATCCGAGATTTTACAGTCCCGGTTTTTATCCATCCGCAGGAATTTTTGATTGGGTCTTTCTTCAAACTCTTTCAGGGAAACATTACCATTGTGATTAACATCAAAAAGATACAGATGTTCCTCCGCAAAGGCCGGATTGCTCCATGAAGCTTGTTTGAATTCCTCAACCTCAAGCGTCCCACTGCCATCAAGGTCTGCCCTGATGAAGAGCTGTTTTTGTTTCTGAAGGGCATCGGCACAGGTGATTTTCCCATCCCGATTTAAATCCCACTGTGTCATAATCCGACTTTTATCTCTTTCGAGATGTTCCGTCCTCATCGCTCCCGAAGGCCCGCTACAGGCCGATAAAACAGGGATAACCACAAGAATAAAGGAAAATTTTCCTGTAAAAATTCTTTTAATATAACGTCTCATAAGATTTGATCTCGCTCGGACATCACACCCTTCCCGCTGTATGCTACGTTGGGAAGGTATAAAATCCTGCGCTGAAAAAAATTATTTGAAATAACTTTCTACCGACTGTTTGGCATTTCCCTTGTCCACATTTTCCTGATCCGTTCGATTTATTTCCGCCTTTAACATTTGCAGACGAATTTTTAGCAATTCCACGGAATGAACCGACACATCTTCTGCCCGCATCACCATCACGGGAGACTTTTTCGGCAAATCAAAATCAGAATTTGTCATTTTATTCTCTTGGGTGTTTTGTTATGAGCAGTCATCCTCTATAACATAGCAAAACATCCAACCAAAATGAAAGACATCCCATGACCAAATTAATGACAGCTATTGAAATCTCCAAATTTGGCAGCCCTGATGTCTTGAAACCCCGGCAAATCCCCATACCCGAAATAAAAGACGGCGAAATGCTGATCAAGGTCGCGGCCGCTGGTATTAACCGCCCAGACATCATGCAGCGCACAGGATTCTATCCGGCACCAAAGGGCGCATCCGAAATTCCCGGCCTTGAAATATCCGGTGAGATCATTGAAATGGGTAAGGGCGTATCCGGCTGGTCCATCGGCGATAAAATATGCGGTCTGGTAGCGGGCGGCGGATATGCCGAATATTGCGCGATTCCCGCCAGCCATTGCCTGCCCATTCCAAAAGGGGTGACTATGGAAGAAGCCGCCAGTTTGCCGGAAACTTTCTTTACCGTCTGGTCCAATGTCTTTGATCGCGGGGCTTTGAAAGCAGGCGAGACCTTCATGGTTCACGGCGGCACATCCGGTATTGGCTCAACCGCCATTCAGATGGCCAAAGCTTTCGGGGCCACCGTCATCACCACCTGCGGCTCCGATGATAAAACAGACTTTTGTATGGATCTCGGCGCGGATTTAGCCATCAATTACAAAACACAGGATTTTGCCGAGGAAGTAAAATCCTACACCGGGGGCAAAGGCGTCGATGTCTTGCTGGATATGGTCGCCGGCGATTATATGAAACGTAATTTCATGGTCATGGCCGTGGAAGGCCGCATCGTAATGATCGCCGTTCTACGCGGACCAAAGGTCAAGGCCAACATGCTGCCCATCATGTTAAAACGTCTGACTTTCACCGGTTCCACCCTGCGGGGACGGGAAGACTCCTTTAAGGAAGAGATTGCCCAAAACCTCAAAACCAAAGTCTGGCCGCTGATAGAACAGGGAAAAATAAAACCTGTTGTGAGTAAAGTCTTTACCCTCAAAAATGCCGCAGGCGCCCACAAATATCTGGAAAGTGGCCAAAACATGGGCAAAGTCATCCTTAAGGTTTCAGGATAGATTTTTAAATATACTTGAAACTTCAACTATATTGGTATAAAAATATGATGTAATATTGAACAGCTCTTACATCGGATAGCCCTCATGCGCTTTTTTTCTTATAAAGACCGGCCTTTTCACCTTGGCCCCTACCCTTTGGAGAATTTGGAACGCACAGAGGGCCCGGTGGATTTGAGTGCTGTTCCTGAGATGCCTGCCCTGTCCTTTTCCCGGCCCGATGATCCCGCTAATCTGATAAATGCCATGCAGGATTATCAGGCTATGCTGGATGTGATCCGGGACGGACTGGTCAAGGTGGAAAAGGCCGAAATCCCCGATGACATCACGGAACGCGCCCATAATTTAAAATCCTTTGGCTATTATTGTGATGCCAGTCAGGTCGGTGCCTGCAAGCTGCCCAAACAAGCTATTCTGAAACAGCCCCTTGTTAATCCAGACATCAGCCGTCTGGCGGAAATCCTCAGAACCAAACAGACCAAAACGTTGGCTTCCGGCGTCGATGCGATTATGGCGGAACTTAAAGA
>JAESPY010000199.1 GCA_016765435.1 Emcibacter sp. | reverse complement strand
CTGCCTCCCGTAGGAGTCTGGGCCGTGTCTCAGTCCCAATGTGGCTGATCATCTTCTCAAACCAGCTATAGATCGCAGACTTGGTGAGCCATTACCTCACCAACTATCTAATCTAGCGCGGGTCCATCTGATAGCGATAAATCTTTCCCCCGAAGGGCGTATAAGGTATTAGCAGCCGTTTCCAGCTGTTGTCCCTTACTATCAGGCAGGTCCCCACGTGTTACTCACCCGTGCGCCACTGTCCACCACCCGAAGGTAGCTTCTCGTTCGACTTGCATGTGTTAGGCATGCCGCCAGCGTTCGTTCTGAGCCAGGATCAAACTCTCAAGTTGAGTTGATCTCTGTGCTTCCTACTCTGCAGTAAAAAGCGATCAAAGCTCCTGATCCTGTCATTACTTAAAACTCACTGACAAAACTCNTCTNAATAAATTNAAACAAATTACATCGTTCTTAGTAAACAACAGTCCAGGAATTANTCAGACCGCTGCCTACATCTCTCTTTCAATCTACAATGTCAAAGAACAAAATCACACTTCTNAANGCNCAATACAACACCACAAAGGCCCTAATCTCTAGCTTCCGAAGAAGNGTCTCAGCGGCCCCAGCCGTGTTGGTGAAGCGGGTTATAGGGCCACTTCACCACCTTGTAAACAGATAAATTACTTTTTCTNNAAGTTTTTTANACAATCGCAGAAAACCGCCGTTCNTNGNGAAAATNATTTCGCAAGNCNTCNTCCTGCACAAGGACCNNTATATTAGCACAAAATTATGNAAAAACGTAATAAAACGGAATTTNCTGCCCCCGNNNTCTATTTTATTACATATAAAACAATAGGTTAGATNTAATNAATATCTTTCCGNGTCATNGCCTGAACANTCNCNAACATTAAAAATANAAAGCGACTCATTCAGGNCATNACGGTCAATAAGTGAATCACCCTGTTGTAATATAGGTCATCATNGCTTCTGACTCGGCNTCGGTTTCGGCCATNCGTTGNTTGACCACGTCCCCGATACTGATCACGCCGACAACNTTACCNTCNTCNACCACNGGCAANTGNCGAATACGNTTANNNGTCATTTGNNCCATGACTTTTTTCATGTCGTCNTCAAGGGAACAGGTATAGACGCCCTCTGTCATGAAATCAGANACTTTGCCCGTCANGATACCGCCNCCATGCTTGGCAATGGCGATGATAATGTCCCGTTCGGANAGAACCCCGCACATGCGTCCTTCGCCCTCACAGACCAGAACGGCACCGATTTTATTTTCCCGTANNGTNTTTGCNACTTCCAGCAAACTNTTATCGGGTGCNACTGATATGATNTGATGGCCTTTATACTGAAGAACATTTTTGACGTACATGGAACCTCCTGTTGGTTTAAAATGATGTTTCCTGAAAAAGCACGGTATATATGCTGTACAGCAACCGAGACNGGTCAATCATATACGAAAATTGCCCTTNCGACGACAAAAAAGACAAATTACCNCNAAACCCCCGCAGAACTCNTGAANAACTCCCAAAAAATCTCTGCGCTATATACGAAGTCAAATATCCGCATTTNCGCTTTTATTTNNTAAATTTTGACAAAGGCCTTGTTTTTGCCGAAAAAACATCAGAAAACAAACNGTATGACGAAAGCANCCAGTTTCATATTTAAGTCCTGTCGGTTTGAGCCGGAAAAACAAATGATTTTTCTGGACTATGCCTATTCANNNGGACAGAGTTTTACCGAGGTCATTCGCTTCCCCGGTGCCAAGACNGTATTTTCCTCTGAAGAGCAGGATGCTCTGGACAGGATTTTGCGGGCNCTGCATCTGGCGGCAGGGATCAGCTANTATAAAGCCTTTTGTCCGCCCCAAATTATTATAGAGACAAAAGAACTAAGCCCCGCAGAGGCCGACTTCTTTTATAAATTCTACCTTTTNGGGCTTGGGGAGTTTTCNGTNGAGAATAATATTGACCTNCGTNANGTCATNAATTTTCCGGCCACNGCAAAAGNCNCCCCNTCACCNAGNNNNCTCTCTTTACCNAAAATGACAGTGGTTCCCATTGGCGGCGGNAAGGATTCTCTNGTCAGTCTGGAAATCCTGCGGNCCGNNCAACANGCTTTCAAGCCAATNGCCATCAACGCCGGACCACCCATTCTGGACGTCATTGCAAANGCNGACTGNGCNGAGCCGATCCTGATAAGCCGGAAAATTGACCCGGCNTTATTCGCGCTCAATGAACAGGGNGCCTATAATGGNCANGTTCCGATCACTGGCATTCTGTCCTTCATCATGGCTTTTGCGTCCATCCTNTATGGTTACGATACNGTGGTCATGTCCAATGAGCANTCCGCCAATGAAGGCAATATGGTGAAAAACGGTATCGACATAAATCACCAATATAGNAAGTCTTTGGAATTTGAGCAGGNTTTNAGTANCTTCATTCAAGAGCATATTCTGTCCGGNTTNCGGTATTTCTCGCTGTTGCGGCCNCTGTCGGAAAGCGGCATCGCNGNCCTG
Organism: Emcibacter sp.; assembly: GCA_016765435.1. Lineage (GTDB taxonomy): Bacteria > Pseudomonadota > Alphaproteobacteria > Sphingomonadales > Emcibacteraceae > Paremcibacter. The sequence goes on along the minus strand of JAESPY010000199.1, from coordinate 489 downwards.
TTTNCCCGNCAGCCCCGATATTTCCCAACGTTCAAAAGCTGTAACCGTAATTTCCATATTTCCGAAGGCATGCGACAGTATGGCTGGTGCTGTGACTGTCCGAAATGCCGTTTTGTCTTTCTGGCCCTTGCGCCCTTCATCGGAAAGGGCGGTATGGTCGATATCTTTGGCCGGGATATTCTGAATGATAAGACACAAGAAGATGGCTTTAGGGAATTGCTCGGCCTTAAAGGTCATAAACCTTTTGAATGCGTCGGTGAGATCGGTGAATGCCGCCTGTTGCTGAAAAGCCTCGCCCTGTTGCCGGAGTGGCAGGATAGCGCCCTTATCACCGCCCTTGCGCCGGAAATTGAAGAATCAGGGTTAAGCCTGTCTGATCTCTCCGCCGCGTCCTTAAAGAAATACCCCGACCATAACCTGCCCGCTGATTTTGAAAGAATGCTCGATGATTTTATCGGATCTTGAACATAAAAGAATCGCCATTTGGGG
>JAESPY010000198.1 GCA_016765435.1 Emcibacter sp. | reverse complement strand
ATTATATTGCTGTTTTGAAGCTGTCCGCTGCTGGGGCCGGGGCCGGGCAAAAATGGTTGTTTCCGTCACGGGGGGCCAAGGGTCATTTGACCCGGCACCGTTTTGCTCAACTGTTGAAAAAACTTGGGGTCGAAGTCGGGATATTGCCTGGACAGCTATCGCCCCATGTGGTGCGTCATGCCTTTGCCACCCACCTTCTGGCCCATGGCGCGGACTTGCGGGCGGTACAGAAAATGCTCGGCCATTCGGACATCAGCACCACCCAAATTTACACCCATGTTTTGGAAGAAAGACTGAAACAATTGGTTCAGAAGAAACATCCTCTTTCCAAGGCGTGAAATGAGGGTTATAAGAGCAGCTTAAAGGCTGGAATTTATTCTGTAGGACTGTTTGAGAAATATAATATGCTGACTTATCTGGATTTTGAAAAACCCATTGCCGAGCTGGAAAGCCGGATTCGTGATATGAATAACCTTGAAAGTGGCGAAGAAATCAATATCGCCGAAGAGGTTATGCGACTGGAAGTGAAGCGGGATAAACTGCTCAGGGATACCTATAAGAAATTGACTCCTTGGCAGAAGATCAAGGTGGCGCGCCATCCTGAACGGCCTCATTTCAAGGATTATGTGGCAAATCTGATTACGGATTTTATGCCCTTGGCCGGGGATCGGGCCTTTGCTGATGATGTGGCGATTATGGGCGGTCTGGGCCGTTTCAAGGGCCAGAGCGTAATGATCATTGGTCACGAAAAAGGCCATGATACGGCAAGCCGCCTGAAACATAATTTTGGCATGGCGCGGCCCGAAGGCTATCGGAAAACTATTCGTCTGCTTAAAATGGCCGAACAATTCGATATTCCGGTGATCACATTGGTCGATACGTCGGGCGCATACCCCGGTGTTGGGGCCGAGGAACGGGGACAGGCCGAAGCCATCGCCCGGTCTACAGAAGCCTGTCTGGGCCTGAAAGTCCCGTTGATCTCTGTCATCGTTGGCGAAGGCGGTTCCGGTGGTGCAGTGGCTCTTGCGGCGGGAAACCGGGTATTGATGATGGAACATGCGGTTTATTCGGTGATTTCACCAGAAGGCTGTGCCTCGATCCTGTGGCGCACATCGGATAAGGCCGAAGATGCGGCTAATGCCTTGAAAATTACGGCGCAGGATTTGCTGAAATTGCAAGTGATTGACGAGATTATCCCCGAACCTGTGGGTGGTGCGCATCGGGACCATGATTTGACTATGGAAACAATCAGCAAAGCACTGGAAACCACTCTCAATGACCTATCGGCTCTTAGTGGCGACAAGTTAAAAACCCTACGCCGGGAAAAATTCCTCAATATGGGCAAGGTCGGACTTTAGAAACAGCTATTCTATATTTTCAGTAAATTTATGAAGATAGAAGGGCGGTTTTTTTCTAATAGGAATTCGCGTCACAGTTCTCTGCTGTCAGGAGAAACTGTGACACGTTGCTTAGGTTACCTTTAATGGTTTATTGGTTATCGTAAAAATTGTCAGAGGCCGTAGAGAATTACAAAACACCGTGGCAATGTTTGTATTTTTTGCCGCTGCCACAAGGACAGGCATCATTCCGGCCAACTTTTGGTATAACTTTTCCGTGGCAATGTTTGTATTTTTTGCCACTGCCACATGGGCAAGGGGTATTTCTTGATATATTACCCCATGATTTTGGGTCGTTGGGATTTATCCGACCCGCGTCATTCTCACCAGTGTTGGCATCAATATGGGTTGTGTTAAAGACACTCTGATCCGGGTTTTCTAATTCAGGTACTGGTTCAGTGGGCTGTATTTCAACGTGAGACAGTAACATGACCACATTATCCCGGGTTTCTTCCAGCATGCTTTCAAACATGGCAAAAGCCTCGGTTTTATATTCGTTGAGCGGGTCGCGCTGTCCATGAGCCCGTAATTGGGTCACTTGACGCAGATGGTCAAGTTGGGCCAGATGTTCTTTCCAGTAACGGTCAATGGCTTGCAGCAGCAGNCTGCGTTCCACTTGNCGCATGATGTNCGGGCCAATATCNGCNGCACGGCGGGCCATGAAACGGTCGGCNTCATCAATCAGNCGGTCTTCAAAGCCNGTTGAATCAATGCCTTCTTCCTTNANCCATTCTTTCAAATCGAAATCCCGGCCAAANATNCGNGTNGTTTCNANGCTCATGCCGTCGGCATCCCAATCCTGAGGATAGGCCCGGTGCGGGATATGGGCTTCNACCATATCTTCNACCACCTGAATGCGCATATCGGTCAGGGTATCGGTCAGNTCATCGCTGATCATAACGTCCCGGCGCTGGTCATAAATGGCCTTACGCTGGTCATTCATCACATTGTCAAATTTNAGCAGGTTTTTGCGGATTTCATAGTTTCTGGCTTCAACTTTTTCCTGAGATTTCTCTACAGCCCGGTTCAGCCATGGATGGATCAGGGATTCGCCTTCTTCAAAGCCGAATTTCTGCATCAGGCTGTCCATACGTTCGCCGCCAAAGATGCGCATCAGGTCGTCTTCCATGCTCAGGAAGAATTTGGAATGGCCNGGATCGCCCTGTCGNCCGGATCGNCCGCGCAACTGGTTATCAATGCGGCGGCTTTCATGGCGTTCGGTGCCAAGGACATAAAGCCCACCNGCNTCNATNACTTTTTGTTTTTCTGCGGCNATNTCTGCGGTNANTTTTTCNGTGGTTTTTTGGCGGNATGTCTTCGTCAATNTCATCGACNTCTGCCTCGAGACGCATNTCCAGATTGCCGCCAAGCTGAATATCNGTACCACGTCCGGCCATGTTGGTGGCGATGGTGACNGCGCCNAAGCGTCCGGCCTGCCCAATGATAAAGGCTTCCTGTTCATGGAATTTNGCGTTNAGGACCTTATGCGTGATTTTGCGGGTTGTGAGCATATCGGCCAGATATTCGGACCGTTCNATGCTGACCGTACCCACAAGGATCGGCTGNCCNGCCTTTTGACAGATTTCAATCTGTTCAACGATGGCGACAAATTTTTCCTCTGTGGTGCGGTAAATTTCATCATCATCATCGACCCGTCCTACGGCAACATGGGTTGGGATTTCGATAACGTCCAGACCNTANATTTCNCCAAATTCGGCGGCTTCTGTGGCGGCGGTCCCGGTCATGCCGGATAATTTCGGATAGAGCCGGAAGTAATTCTGGAANGTGACAGAGGCCAATGTCTGNTTNTCNGTNTGAATTTCGGCGTTTTCTTTGGCTTCCAATGCCTGATGCAGTCCGTCTGAATAACGACGGCCATCCATCATACGGCCGGTAAATTCNTCAATGATAATCACTTCGTTATCCTTGACGATATAATCTTTTTCCCGGGTGAACAGCTTATGGGCGCGCAGGGCCTGATTAACATGATGAACCACGGCCACATTGCCGAAATCATACATATTNTCGCCTTTGATCAGNTCATGGCTGATCAGNACTTGTTCCAGATGTTCCATGCCTTCTTCGGTGAGGGAAACGGANTTNGCNTTTTCATCAACTTCGTAATCTTCATCNNNNANTTCTGGAATGATGCCGTTGATGGAGACATAAAGCTCTGACTTGTCTTCGGTCGGGCCGGAAATGACCAACGGAGTCCGGGCTTCGTCAATGAGAATACTGTCGACCTCATCCACGATGGCAAATACCGGGGGNCGTTGNACCATGGCATCNGGGTGGAATTTCATGTTATCGCGCAGATAATCAAAGCCCAGTTCATTNTTGGTGGCATAGGTAATATCAGCAGCATAGGCCGCCTTACGGCCCTCATCACCCATATTGGGTATGATNCATCCGGTGGTCATGCCAAGGACTNNAAACACNCGTCCCATCCATTCCGCATCCCGGNTGGCCAGATAATCATTGACGGTGACAATGTGAACGCCGCCTCCGGGNANNGCGTTGAGNTAGCCGGCNAANGTGGAGACAAGGGTTTTACCTTCCCCGGTCTTCATTTCGGNAATTTTACTTTCGTGNAGGACAATGCCGCCGATCAGCTGNACATCATAATGCCGTTGGCCCAGNGCGCGNGTNGCGGCCTCCCGAACGGTGGCAAAGGCTTCTACCAACAGGCTGTCCAGCGTTGCNCCGTCTTTCAGGCGCGCNCGAAAATCTTCGGTTTTGGCTTTAAGGTCTTCNTCGGANAGCTNCTGGATATCTTCTTCCAGAGCATTAATCGCATCAATGCGCGGTTGCAGCGTTTTTATATAGCGGCTATTGGCGGTTCCAAAAACTTTTTTGGCGAGTTTGCCCAGTCCCAACATTTTATTTCCTCAAAGTACCTAAAGGGAGGGCATTATTACATCCCAAATCCTTAAAAAATTACTTAGAACAGATAAGTGCGTCCCATCACTCTGTCAATGACCGATGACGATAAAAGGGTGATATATCATTATTTTACCNCTTTAATGGGGAAATAATGGACAATATTCTTGTTGCAGGCCACTATATTGAATAAGAAGGGGAAATATGACGTAAAAGAGATCGGCTTATNGAAAATGGCAAAAATAGAAAAAATATCCCCTTTGGCCCCGGCGGCNCTGCCCGANTTNCCGGAAATTGAGGGNGTNNTGCTGGCNACGGCGGCAACAGAAATGAAATATAAGGGCCGNGATGACCTGTTATGTGTTTCNTTTCCGGCNGGGGCGACNGTGGCCGGTGTTTTAACCCNGTCNCGNACATNTTCGGCNNCNGTNGGNCTGTGNCGCGAAAATCTNGCCACGGNAAAGNCGGCGCGGGCGTTATTGGTCAATGCGGGCAATGCCAATGCNTTNACGGGTAAGGCCGGGGATATGGCNATGGCGTCATCNGTGCGTATGNTGGCNGATAAAANCGGCTGTGCAGAGGATCAGATTTATGTNTCGTCCACGGGNGTNATCGGNGAAGTTCTGGACGNTGNCCGGATNAATGNNCANATGGANGCCATTATTCANGNNCTTTCCGGGCAGAATTGGGCGGCGGCGGCGGNNGCNATCCTNACCACCGATACCTTTGCCAAGGGCGCGGTNNGGANAGCGACAATTGGCGGACAGNCGGTAAAAATAAACGGNTTTGCCAAGGGGTCCGGTATGATTGCCCCGGATATGGCCACCATGTTGGCCTATGTCTTTACCGATGCGGATTTGTCNCANGNTGTTTTACAGGCCNTGCTTGTGGACGGTGNGGACAAAAGCTTTAANGCNATTACGGTGGANAGCGATACCTCNACCTCGGATACGCTTTTGGNNTTTGCCACNGGGGCATCGGGCGNTGGCGGTGATATTACGGACCCGAAAGACCCGGCATTNGCCGAATTTCGGGNGGCTTTTCAGGATTTATTACGGGATTTNGCTCATCAAGTGGTTCGGGACGGTGAGGGCGCNACCAAATTTATCACCATTACCGTGAGCGGGGCCGAGANTGATAAAGCGGCAAAGGTCATTGCACTCAGCATCGCCAATTCNCCCTTGGTCAAAACGGCGATAGCCGGGGAAGACGCCAATTGGGGCCGGATTGTCATGGCGGTGGGNAAGGCGGGTGAAGCNGCNGACCGGGACANGNTGGAGATTNTCATNGGNGNCCAGAAAGTTACCGAACANGGCATGGCGGTGCCGGGNTATGANGAAGCNGCNTGTACCGAACATCTGAAAGGGCAGGAAATTGACCTTGCCGTTGATGTGGGCATTGGGCAGGGAACGGCNACGGTCTGGACNTGTGANCTGACCCACGGTTATATNGANATCAATGCGGATTACCGGAGCTAATATCATGGCTTTTCCTGAGANCATAGAGACGGANCGATTGATTTTGCGGCCTTATGCGCCGGGGGATTTGGNGGAACATGTGGGTATTTTAAGCAATTGGGAGGTGACCAAATGGTTGTCNACNAACATCCCCTTTCCCTATAGTGAGGTGGACGGAGAGGCCTATATTGCGGAAGCCATNNNGGATTTNGCGGCGGGNNGTTNGTTGCGCTATGCCATGACAGACAANGAAACNGGCCGTCATGTNGGCGGCATCCGGGTTTTTNCAGAAACAGCGGAAACAGAAATTGGCTATTANCTGCANCCGGATTTCTGGGGCAAGGGCCTNGGGACGGAATTNCTTAAGGCGGTGATTGGNGCCGGGTTTAACGCCGGGGTGATCACCTGTTTTATCGCCCAAACGGCCGAGAAGAATGCCGGGTCCCGCCGCATATTGAAAAAAGTTGGCTTTACCTATAAAGGCGCAGTTCCAGAGGAATATAGCCGAGGGGGCCATTGTGAGGGCAGTAGCGAATATTACCGCCTTGAAATCAAAGACTGGAAAGACGTATGAGCCAACTTTGCCCCGAAATGCCGGGTCGCTCCACGAGCCCCGTAAAACTGCTGTTGGTGTCGGCGGTGATTATGATAGATGTTGATGGCCGGATTTTACTGGCCCAAAGACCCGAAGGCAAAAGCATGGCTGGCCTGTGGGAATTCCCCGGCGGCAAAGTGGAACCGGGCGAAACGCCGGAACGGGCCTTAATCCGGGAATTGAACGAAGAATTGAACATCGACGTGACGGAAGCCTGTCTGGCCCCGTTCGTCTTTGCCTCTCACACCTATGAAGATTTCCATCTGTTAATGCCCATGTTCCTGTGTCGCCGTTGGGACGGCATTCTCACCGCACAAGAGGGTCAAAATCTGAAATGGGT
>JAESPY010000197.1 GCA_016765435.1 Emcibacter sp. | reverse complement strand
GTAAATTTTGCCATATTTGATGGCCCCATTGCCGCCATGAAGCCATTTCTGCGCGGCAAACAACAAGCATCGCAGTTAAATATGGATAAATGTCGCCAAACCGCTCTCGCCTGTGGCAAGGCCAGCCTTGAATTACTGGATTAGGTTATGGACAACGCTGATAAATTTAAATTCCCGGAAAACCGCCTCCACGAGCATCTTGATGGCTATCCCCACGGCATCATCACTTTGCATACGGAACAGGATTTTCGCGCCATGGCAAACATCGGCCAGATCGCAGCAGATACGCTGGATTTCATCGCGCCCCATGTTGCCCCCGGCAGCACTGGATCACCTGATACACCACTATATGACGGAACAGAGTGTGATCCCCGCCACCGTTGGCTATCACGGTTATCAACATGCCAGTTGCATTTCGGTCAATCATGTAGCGGTTCACGGCATCCCCAGTGAGAGTAAAATTCTGAAAGACGGCGATATCCTTAATATTGATGTGACCCCCCGCCTTGACGGCCCGGAAACCAACCATTGGCACGGCGATACCAGCCGCATGTATACGGTGGGTGAAAGCATCTCTGTTAAAGCCCGCCGCCTGATCGAAGCCACGGATAAATCTTTGGTCGCAGGCATTGTGGCGGCAAAGCCCGGCAATAGGCTCGGCGATATTGGCATTGCTTGTGAACAGGTTGCCAATGCTTATGGCTATAGCATTGCCACAGAATTTTATGGCCACGGCATCGGCCTTATTTTCCATGACAACCCGGAGGTCATTCATGTGGAACCGGAAGAAATGGGACCTATCCTGCGACCCGGCATGATATTCACCATTGAGCCGATCCTGAACATTGGAAAACCGGGCGTAAAAGTTCTGAACGATGGCTGGACCGCCGTAACCCGTGACCGCAAATTAAGCGCACAGGCCGAACATACCGTAGGCATTACCGAAGATTCAGTTGTGATATTCACGCAGTCAAAAGGCGGTTAATCGGGCGATCGGTTCAGCGCGTCACGCTATCCGTATCCGCAATTTCCCGGTCCTTATTATAAATCACGGGCATCTTGCCCTTCCAAGCGGCCCATATATCGTCATCACTGATTAAATCAGCCATGAAGCAGCCCACATTGATACGGCTGATCGTCCCCGCATCAAAAATCGCGCTTCTGGTCGGCGAAGGATATATCTCAAATTCAGTGACCTCCGCTTCATCTATCAGACCGTCAGGCCGGACCGCTGCCCATTCAATTTCCCCATCATTCTGACCAATGCGCGTTCGCAGATAATCCGCCGCCTGTTCATTGTCCACATGAGGCGGCAGTAAGAGACGAAGAAGCCCGATGACGCACTTCTGCCCGAACGATATCGGTTCAGTGACATCCCGGTTGCTGTTTCCAGTCGTATTCATAAGCACAAACTTAACGGGGGTCGTCGGCTTATTTTGTCTGATAGCATCACACAATCGTCGCGTGGCATCAGTGTCCAACCTGTAGGGCGGCCCAAACATACCCTTAAAGCTCAGGTTATGCCCCAGACACGACGCCACGGCATTACAGCCTTGAACATGTTTGACCATCTCCGCATCACTCATATCCAGCACAGTTGCCTGTATCACCGTCAGCCTGTCATGGTTTAAAATACTGTTCGGCAAGTTTTCAGTTGAGCGTACAATTATTCTGACCTGCTGTCCTCGCGCAAGAAGCTGTTCGACCAGAAGCCGCCCGGTTGCCCCGCTGGCCCCAACGACAAGAGTTATCATTTCCATTTTTTTATTTTTCCTGTGTATCTAGCTTTTTAAAACTCACCCCTTGCTGCTCATTGCCTTTGACAAAGATACGGGTGTGGATTTGGTCATTCCATTCCACATTGACCGTATTCTTCTGATCCTCAAACAGGTCCATGAACAGGCGATTGATAAGGGTGATCTCCGACGGTTCCGCAGGTAGGGGAGCTTCCTGATAAAGATAAACATTGTCCGTCTTATACTCCATGCCAATCCATATCAGCGGCAACCGTTTGCCCTGACTGTCAAACAGCGCGAAACTACCTTCAACNAAGGCCTTCANGATTGGTTCAATTTCCTCGTCTGTCAGACTTGAGGCATTACCAAGTTTTAACCGCAACAAATCTTCCACATCATGGGTGAACAGACGATGAGTAATTTCAATGGTCTTGGTTTTNTCCCGCAGATCAACNTGNGTNAAAGANGCATAAAAACGATGTGCGTGGCTCATCTGAACCACNCACATTATTGATATTAAAACGACTGGGAAGGTTTTAAGAAAAAATCTCATTTCTTANANTNTTTATCCTTTTNNTCCTTTTCCCCNTCTTCATCTTCATCCTCATCATCTTCGTCGCTTTTCAGCTTNGTCTCATATTCCTTCATCATATTGCGAGATTTTTTNCGCTTNATCAGCTCAAAACGNGATTCCTCAATACGACGTGGGAAATAATTATTATNCATATTGGTNTCTGCCGTTTCCCAATAAGGATCAAGCATNACAGACTTGACCGTCTTTTCCGTGACCAGCATCCGCGTGACTTTTTTGGANTTTTTGCGCCAGANTTCNGCGTTGATACGGATNTCTTCCTTGCTGTCATCCTCATAGGTCACTTCAAGNAAAATCGGCATCACCAGACCACCTTTATTGCTGAAATCCATCANATAAATATTGGTTTTCTCGGTCAGAAGTTCTTTCTCCCAATCCTTCAAGCCCTCAAGCAAAGCNGTATAGGTATTGCGTTGCTTGTTGGTTACGGTGAATTTGTCATGCTCGTTATAGAAATCAAGAAGTTCCGGGAAACGGTCCGTTCTCATTTNAAGNTTTTGATCCGCCACNCGTGCCGGTGTNAGNNNATTTTCNTTTTTCTTGGCCCGTTTGAAAGCTTCNTCAATTTCNGGGTCCTTGGTATTNACATTGAACTTACGCACNTTATCCANCGAAATATCCACATGCTGCGTGGTATANAACCAACCNCGCCAGAACCAGTCCANATCAACCCCGCTGGCATCCTCCATGGTGCGGAANAAATCAGACGGTGTCGGACGTTTAAATTTCCAACGCCNNGAATATTCCCGGAAAGCAAAGTCAAACAATTCCCGGCCCATGATTGATTCCCGCAATATCCGCAGCGCAATAGCCGGTTTTCCGTAAGCATTATTNCCAAATTGCAACAGGGATTCACTGTTGGTCATGATCGGCACCTGTTTGGTGCTCTTCATATAATTNACAATCTGATAGGGTTCNGCCCGGCGTGTGGGATAATCTTTCTCCCATTCTTCCTCNGCAAGATTTTGCAGNAATGAGTTCAATCCCTCATCCATCCATGTCCATTGCCGTTCATCGGAATTCACAATCATNGGNAANTAATTATGGCCAACTTCNTGGATAATAACGGAAATCAAACCATATTTNGTACGAAGGCTATAGGTTTTCTCCCCCGTCTTTTTATCCTTNGTCGGACGCGGNCCATTAAANCANATCATGGGATATTCCATNCCNCCCACCGGNCCATTNATNGACTGGGCCACGGGATACGGGAAGGTTAGAGCATATTTGTTATAGACTTCCAGCGTATGGATGNTCGCCTGTGTCGANTATTTCTCCCAAATTGGATTACCTTCTTCCGGGTAAAATGACATGGCCATCACNGTCTTGCCATTTTCCGGNTGGTAATANCCTTGGGCATCCCACAGNAATTTACGGGAAGATGCAAAAGCAAANTCACGNACATTCGTNGCNGTAAAACGCCATGTTTTGGTGGTTNTCGCCCGATCGGCCAANGTCTCTGCGGCTTCCTCACTTGTAATAATCATCACGGGNGTTTTNGCTGTCCGGGCCTTTTTCAAACGANTGCGTTGAACCTGTGTCAACACATCCTTCGGGTTTTTCAACACCCCGGTCGCCGAAACCACATGATCGGCAGGCACCGTGATAGAGACATCATAATCACCAAACTCAAGGGTGAATTCACCGTTCCTCAGGAACTGTTTATTGGTCCAACCGTCATAATCGGAATAGGCCGCCATACGGGGGAACCACTGAGCTATTTCATAGATATAATTGTCATCCTCCTTGAAATATTCCATNCCGCCACGAGAACCGATGATCGTNGCATCAAGAATATTATAGGACCATTCAATGGCAAAGCTGATTTTCTGNCCGGAGCGNAAGGGTGACGGCAGNTCAATCCGCATCATGGTATCATTGATGACATATTGAAGATCCGCCCCACCNCTGTCCGTTACCGCAGCAATCGTATAACCACCGACAAAGGTTTTCTCATACATCTTTTGACGCAACATCCGATAACTGTCTTTTTTCTTGGNAGACGCAAAGTTNGATTTTTGCTCGCCNGAATCATGNGCNAAACGGTTTTGNTCCAGNTGCACCCACANATAACGCAGTGTATCCGGNGAATTATTATAATATTTAATCTTTGCNGCCCCAATGATGCGTTGTTTTTCATCATCCAGCGTCACGTCAATATTATAATCNGCCTGNTGCTGCCAATATTTATGGCCCGGNGCCCCGGATGCGGTGCGGTAAACATTNGGNGTTGGCAGAACTTCATCGCTNAACTGACGAAATTTATCATTTAACTGCTCAACGGTCTGTCCGTANNAAANNCTGGCAAATATGAGGGTGAAGACGGCAATTATCCCCGTCAGAAAGACTTTGTTCATTATTCTATATCCCGAGTTTTATTATTATAAGAAACAAGAGATCATGTTATCGCCTAAAAGCATATTAATCAAGAGCAACCANATGATTAAGTGGCCCCTTACCCCGGCCAAAACCNGGGGCNTGTAAAATGGCATTATGNACATANTTATGNCCCCNNNCCACCGCCTCTNTCAATGTCATCCCCTGCCCNATNCCNGTNGCAATGGCAGAGGCCAGAGTGCAGCCCGTTCCGTGGGTATTATTCGTTGATATCCGGGGGCTTGAGAATTCATGCATACCATCCTTTGNCACCAGAATATCCGTCAGAATATCTGTGGACAGATGCCCNCCTTTCACCANAATAGCTTTTGGCCCCATTGACAATAATTTNTCNCCCACCCGCTTCATATCCGCCAGCGTATTGACCTCTGCNATACCNGACANCAANGCCGCTTCGGCCAGNTTNGGGGTTAGAAGATCAATCAGGGGAAAAATATCCGCCCGAAGAATCTCCACGCCTCTTTTCTCCAGCAAAGCATGCCCGCTGGTGGATAATATAACCGGATCAACGATCAGGGGAATATGGGNATGGTCTGANAAAATCNGNGCAAGCCGTTCGACNGTTTNNCCAGACCCCATCATGCCGACTTTTATNGCATCGGGAGGNATATCCTTGATAACGGNTTCTACCTGATCCCGCACGAAATCCGGCGNNACCAGATGCACATCGTAAACCCCACAGGTATTTTGCACGGTAAGNGCCGTGATTGCCGCCATCCCATAACCACCAAGAGCGGATATGGTTTTGATATCGGCCTGAATCCCGGCACCTCCGCTGGGATCAGACCCGGCNATGGCAAATATTTTTCCATTNATATTTACGGGCATATTTACGGTTTTTTTATGACCTAAGTTGATAATTCCTCGACTGTGGCGACAATATCATCCACCACCGCCGTAATCAACTTGTCATCCTGTCCTTCGGCCATNACCCGGATTACNGGNTCGGTACCNGACTTGCGGATCACCACACGACCANTGCCATTNAGCCGNTTNTNNCCCTCNTGAATGGCCTCTTTAACCCGNGGCGTNTCCANCGGGTCCGTGCCTTNNNCATANCGGACATTTTTNANCAACTGCGGATAAGCCGTATAAAGATTACAAATCTCACTNACCTTNTTTCCGGTTGTCACGAGAACCGACAGAACCTGCAAAGCGGCAATCAAGCCATCTCCCGTGGTCGCAAAATCACTGAGAACNATATGACCGGANTGNTCNCCGCCCAGATTCAAGCCCNTNTCCCGCATNGCTTCCACCACATAACGGTCGCCCACATTGGTGCGGATCAAATCAAGGCCAATTGATTCCAGATATTTTTCAAGCCCCAGATTGGACATGATCGTTGTCACCACCGCGTCACCGCTCAATTTACCGGAGTTTTTCATGTATGTTGCCACGGTCGCCATAAGCTGATCACCATCAATGATCTGACCCTTNTCATCACAAATGATCAAACGGTCCGCGTCGCCATCAAGAGCGATACCNATATCGGCATTATGAAGCACCACATTCTCACAAATCAGTTCAGGATATGTGGAACCACATTTGTCATTNATATTTTTACCATTGGGACTGACGCCNATNGCAACNACCTCTGCNCCCAATTCCCACAANACNCTNGGNGCCGTNCGNTANGCCGCCCCGTTGGCGCAATCCACAACAATTTNCAATCCNTCCANACGTTGATTCTTCGGGAATGTGTTTTTGGCAAATTCCATATAACGGCCCACGGCATTTTTCAACCGCTGTGCCCGGCCCAGTTTTTCCGAAGGCACCAGATGATCGGCATAGCCATTGTCCATACGCCGTTCAATTTCCAGCTCAATCTCATCCGACAGCTTATAACCATCGGGGCCAAATAATTTCAATCCGTTATCCTGAAAAGGATTATGGGACGCAGAGATCATAACCCCAAGGTCCGCCCGCAAAGAACGGGTCAACATCGCCACCGCAGGCGTTGGCATGGGGCCAACCATGATCACATCCATACCCATCGAAATAAAGCCGGAAGCCAGTGCCGGTTCCAACAAATAACCGGAAAGCCTTGTATCCTTGCCGATAACAACCCGGTGCTGATGATCGCCCCGTGTAAAATGCTTTGCCGCCGCCATGCCCACCCGCATCGCGACCTCTGCTGTCATATTGCCTTCATTCGCTTTGCCGCGAATACCGTCTGTGCCAAAATATTTCCGTGCCATATTTTTTACTTTATTTATGTTCTGTTCTCTGGATTACATACTTTAATAACATCCAGTTCTTAATACAAACTGAACGGACTATAATAAAGAACCTAAAGTATGTTTGGAATATGACAAAAAGACTATTTTATTAAAAAATACTAATATTCCAAAGCGGCCCAGATATCTCGCGCCTGTCGGCTTTCACGCACATCATGAACCCGTAAAATCTGCATACCCTGATCATACCCCACCTGCCCGAAAGCCAATGACCCCGCAAGACGGGCCGTGGCCTCTGTCTCACCGGAAATATGCCCGATAAAACGTTTTCGGGACACACCCAAAAGCAGGGGAACGCCCAACCCATGAAACAACGACAGATTGGCCATTAATTCAAGGTTATGCTCAACTGTTTTGCCAAACCCTATACCCGGATCAACAATCAATCGGTCCCGGTTAATGCCTGCCTTCTGACAAATTTTCAAGCGTTGTTCCAGATAATCATAAACGTCCAGCAAGACATTATCATAACGGGGATCATCCTGCATATTTTCCGGGGTATTCTGAGCATGCATGAGAATAACCGTACAATCCTTATCGGCAAGATAATCCATTGCCTCCACATCATGACTCAACGCACTGACATCATTAATAATATCGGCCCCGGCCTTTAAAGCCGCCGCCATCACTGGCCCGTTACGGGTGTCAATGGACAGGGGAACAGAAACATCCGACAATGCCTCAATAACCGGAATAACCCGGTCCAGTTCTTCCTCTATGGTGATTTTCGTCGCACCGGGCCGCGTGGACTCGCCCCCAATATCAATGATCTCGGCCCCGTCCTCTATTAAACGCCTGGCATGCGCCACCGCTTGATCTTTGGTATTATAACGCCCCCCATCGGAAAAACTATCCGGCGTGACATTGACAATCCCCTGTATCAAGGGACGCTGCCAGTTAAATTCAGCACCAGCATTACATTTTATGATCGGACGGACCTTGGATATATTTTTCAACAAACTTGATATATCCGCCTGCTGAACACTTGCCAGTCCTGCCCTATAATGGTCAAGTCCAGCAACAGGGATCAGGTCTTGTCGAAGACGTTGCCCTTCTTTGCGGGATATTATACTGACCATATTAAAGGCCAGGGGGCCACCCGCCAGCCAGAGCGCCTGCCCTGTTTTCACAGCGCTGGAAGCAATACAGCCCCTGAGAATTCCCAGAGGCTGTAGGTATGTTTTTATATTTTCAGTGCCGTGCATCACTCAATTTTCAGGAACAGGATCGGCACCAAAGTTGCCACCTTTATCATCATCCGGCTTGGTCCCCGCACTGGGAACAGACCCGGCATGTGGCGTATCTTCTGGACTGTCATCATCTGACAAATCTTTATGAATACTTTTTCCTGCCACGATATTATTGATATCTTCGCCAGTCAGTGTTTCATATTCCAGAAGCGCATTACCCAATTTATCCAGAATATCCCGATGATCAGTACAGATCTTCTTAGCCCGCTCGTAACTTTCATCCACGAACCGGCGCACTTCTTCATCAATTATTCTGGCTGTCTCATCCGAAATATCATGGCTGCGGGCAATAGAATGCCCCAGAAAGACTTCTTCCTGATTATCACCATATTGCAACATACCAAGCTTCTCGCTCATGCCCCATTTGGTCACCATGGAGCGAGCCAGCTTGGTGGCCATGGCGATATCGCCGCTGGCCCCAGAAGACACTTTGTCATAGCCAAAACAGATTTCCTCGGCCACACGTCCCCCCATAGCCACCGCAAGGTCAGCATACATTTTCTCACGGGCATAAGAATAGCTGTCCCGTTCCGGCAAACGCATCACCATCCCCAGCGCACGACCGCGCGGCAT
>JAESPY010000196.1 GCA_016765435.1 Emcibacter sp. | reverse complement strand
TATTAACTCGGGCGGCCGCTTGGCCTTGCCTCAGCCCATTTGGGCTTTGGTTTGGAGTCCTTCTTGTTCTTGTATAGTCAGCCACCGGACTTAGGGACGGAACCGGATACGGCTTTGGGGGGGGTACTGATGTTTTTCAGCATATCCGTCATGCCACCCGAGGCACCGATCACACCGCTGGCTTCCAGTGGCATAAAGACAAGCTTCTCATTAGGAGAATTGGCGAATTTTCCCAAGGTTTCCACATATTTCTGTGCAATAAAATAATTAATAGCCTGTGGATCACCATTTACAATGGCTTCTGAGACCATTGTGGTTGCCTTGGCTTCCGCTTCAGCCTCCCGTTCACGGGCTTCCGCATCACGGAAAGCCGCTTCACGACGGCCCTCAGCCTCCAGTATAATACCCTGCTTTTCACCTTCTGCCCGCAGAATTTCAGCCTGACGATAGCCTTCCGCATCCAAAATATTGGCCCGCTTCTCACGCTCGGCCTTCATCTGACGCGCCATGGCCTCAACAATATCCCGTGGTGGTTCGATATCCTTGATTTCAATACGGGTAATCTTTATCCCCCAAGGCTGAGTCGCATCATCCACAACATCCAACAGGCGCCCATTAATCCGGTCCCGCTGTGACAATAGTTCGTCCAAATCCATGGAGCCCATCACTGTTCTCAAGTTGGTCATGGTTAAATTCAGGATGGCGAGGATCATATCATTGACCTCATAGGTGGCCTTTGCCGCATCCATGACCTGAAAAAAGACAACACCGTCCGCCCGTACCATGGCGTTATCCTTGGTAATGACTTCCTGTGACGGAATATCCAATACCCGTTCCATCATGCTCACCTTTGATCCAATACGCTCAAAGAAGGGAATGATGATATGAAAGCCGGGGTTAAGTGTTTTTGTGTAACGGCCGAAACGCTGAACCGTATAATGATATCCCTGTCGCACTGTTTGCACGCCCATAAGAATAAGGATGATGCCAACGACCAGAAATACGATGCCAAATGTACCGAGTGAAACCATGAGTAATCCCCTTTATTAAGTAAGGTTAATGAATGGGATTACTGTAGCGGAACGGGATACATATGGGAAGTGGACTGTGCGGAATAGAATCCACTTAATGATATTAGAAAGGATTTAAGCGGCCCCGGATGCATTATGCACAAATGTGGGGAGGGGAATGTCCAAAATTAAACCGGGACCACTTAAAACTCGGGCTTACCTGAATGAATCAGGTAACAATCTTCCATGTACCGTCGGGTTGACGACAGGCTTTGCCGTAGGCTTCTTCTGTTTTACCACCAACGGTTATTGTTTGTTGATACTCCCGGCAATAGGCTCCTGTTGTATCCTGATAAGCAGGCTCTGGGCTATAGCTGCCGGAATTACCGGAGTCGGGATTATACCAGGTTGATGTCTGACCGGAGGGATAGCTCTCCAAAGCCACTTGTCTATTACGCACCATGGCCTGACGGTCCGCATCATCCATTGATTTACCAATGCTGCTGCCGATAGCAGCCCCGGCCAATGTACCCGCAGCAACCGCAAAGAAATGTGTCGCACCGCTGCCATTATCACCAAGGGCAGAGCCAATAGCCGCGCCGCCAATGGCACCGAGCATCGTGCCAAAACCTTGTTTTGATCCCGGGTCACATGCGGTCAGGGTTAAAACCCCTGCAAGTATCAATGCTATTTTTGCTTTTTTCATGTCATTACCTGTTCACTTGTTATGGTGACAGAGTAACCTAACGATCCTGAACCACTCATGAACGATAAATTCAGATATGAAAATAATTTTAAATCTGTGCGGCCGGAAGAGACAACCGGGCCAAAAGGCCATGAGGTTCATTGTCCTGCAAAATAATTTCACCGCCATATAAACCCGACAGGTCTTTCACAATAGAAAGCCCAAGGCCAGTTCCCGGCGTATTTTCATCCAAACGTTCCCCCCGGATAAATACGGACTCCCGAACAGATTTTTCAATGCCCGGCCCATCATCCACGACCTGAATCAGAATATGATCCCCTGCTCGCTGACAAGAAACCGTCACCTTGCTGTGCGACCATTTAGCCGCATTCTCAATCAGATTTCCCACCATTTCCTCTAAATCCTGCCGTTCTCCGCGGAAAAGCACATCCGATTGTGCCTCTTCTGGACGCGTTTCTGGTAACATCGTAAACTGTTTGTCTTTATGTATTTTACGCATGACACGGCAGATATCATTCAATACGCCCCAGACCTCCGTCCGGCTGGTAATGATTTTTGTGCTGGCCGCAACCCGCGCCCGGCGCAAATAATGATCCACTTGCCGCCGCATCATATCGGCCTGTTTCGCCACCACATCCGATAAGGGACCGGGATGCAGTTCCGACTCGTTCAACAAAACCGCCAGCGGCGTTTTAAGGGCGTGAGCCAGATTCCCGACCTGAGTCCGGGAACGCTCAACGATCTGATTATTATGATCGAGAAGCGCGTTCATTTCATCGGCAAGCGGTTGAATCTCTGTGGGAAAATCTTCCGGTAAATGGGCGTCCTCCCCCGTTCTTATTCGGGACAGGGATCGACGAATATTTCGCAGCGGCTTTAGGCCTAAAAAAACCTGCAACAGGGATGCCGCAATCAGTCCAATACCAAGAGCGCTCAGGGAATAAATCAGAATATAATTGAACCGATCAAGCTGTCCTTCTATTTCGGACCTGTCTATGGCAACGATGAACCGGAAAACAGTCGCATCCCCCGGCAGGGTAATATCACGTTCTGCACGGCGCAATATCTGATCTTCCGGCCCTGTGACAATAGAATAGCGGGTCTGGTTAGCGGAATTTGCAAATTCCGGTTCCAGACTTTGGTCCCACAGTGACCGTGACCTGAAAGACTCCTCATCCTGTGCCGAAACCTGCCAATACCAACCAGAATAGGGCTGTTCGAACCTGGAATCCGCCATGGCCCGGTAAAAACTGATCTGTCCATCGGCACTGCTGTCGCTAATACCAATNAGATTTTCCAGCANNCCNTTCAGCCGTTCATCAAANTTATTTTCTATGGTTTCNTTGAAAGTGAGCGACAACAGNTAACCGCCGAACATCAATGCAANAAGCGTCCAGACAGCNGAATAGGACATCAGNCGAAACCATAACGACCTGTTNCCTTTGTCTTTAAGTGATTTGTTCTTCTGGATTAACAAGCTGGTATCCCAATCCCCGTACCGTATTGATGATATTCACGCCCAGTTTCTTGCGGACCCTTGTGACAAAAACCTCAATGGTATTGGAATCACGGTCAAAATCCTGATCATAAATATGCTCNGTTAATTCTGTCCGTGATATGATTTTCTCCGGATGNTGCATCAGATANGCCAAAAGCTTATATTCCTGNGCTGTGAAACGNACGGGCATACCATCCACNGTCACCTTNCTGGAATTGGTATTTAANGTCACCGTACCACAGGTNAANTCCGGNGAGGCTTGNCCNGCNGCACGACGGATCAAGGCCCGGACCCGCGCCANAACTTCTTCTATTTTAAAGGGTTTCGTCACATAATCATCGGCNCCNGCNTCAAGCCCGGATACTTTTTCCGACCAGCCATCCCGCGCAGTAAGGATCAGGACAGGCGTTGCTATGCCCGCCTGCCGCCATTTGGTCAAAACGCTAAGCCCATCCATAATCGGCAGNCCCAGATCAAGAACAATGGCATCGTAACTTTCCGTTTCCCCCAANAAATGACCATCTTCGCCATCNAAAGAGACATCAACNGCNTAACCATCTCCCTCTAATATGGTTTTCATCTGACGAGACAGATCAGGATCATCTTCAACCAAGAGCAANCGCATTATTTATTCCCTTTCACGCCAACAATTNTNGCATTNGCCGCATTTATTTTAAGCTCCAGAAGCTTGCCNTCTTTTCTNAGNACNTTGACNTTATANATATAAGAACGGCCACTCANTCTTGGNTCCAANAGCCTTACATCAACAATTTTTCCCGGAAAACTNTGNCNNACCCGCTTNCGAATGACCGACAGGGAAACNATATGCCCCGATTTCAAGGCCTTTCGCGCNGTATTCTGGCGAAATTTCTGATTGCGAACNGGCTCTCGNCGNACATTAGGTCGNACAAGGGAACGTTCCACAGGCCGGCGATTTCTCTTGAAAAGCAACATAATGCTTAAAGGNTTTNGCNTCCANCGTCNTGCGNTGCGGCGCAGCAACAGCCGCGNTCACNGTTCCCATAAGGAACAGCCCCAAAAACCCACAGACAAAAATCTTGTAATATTTATTCATAGCCTAAACTTATCTCATCACTGCTGAATAGAAGATGAATATTGTTTAAAAACAATCAAGGNCAAGGCGCAACACTTATATNATTTATTTATCAGCAACCCCNAGCCTTTCCTGAATAACNCTATTGGTTGTGGTATATCCTCCGGCCATTTTNCGNTCGGGNAANGCATATTTAAANGCCGCACGNACCATAACNGCNCCTTCATAAAANCCNGTCAGAATNAATTTTATTTTNGCCGGATAGCTACAGACATCCCCAATAGCATAAATNCCCTGCTGTGTGGTTTCAAAANTTTCGGGNTTTACCTCCACATGNTTTTTATCCAGATTTAAGCCCCATTCCGCAATCGGNCCCANCTTGACCTTCANTCCCATGAAAGGCAGCATNTAATCACAAGCAANATTTCGNACNTCCCCNGTTAAGNNCGTNATTTCCACATNGGAAAGCTGNCCNTNNTCNCCNACAAGATCCGTAATNTTNCCATAATAGACATCAAGAGCATTGNNNTCCACCATACTTAACATCTGTTGNGCCGTATCATGGGCNCCCCGNAATTCTNCNCGCCGATGNACCAGAGTTACCCTTTTGGCAATGGGNGCCAANCTNATGGCCCAATCAAGAGCNGAATCNCCNCCGCCAACAATNANCAGATTTTTATCCCGGTATTTTTCCATNCTGTGAACGGCATAATCAACGGATTTGTCTTCAAAATCAGCCAGTTTTTTGAACGGTGGTTTTTTCGGAACAAAACTGCCTGCGCCAGCAGCTACAACGACAATCGGNGCGTCGATGACCTTGCCTCTGGTGGTGGTCACNCGCCANTTNCCNTTATCCAGTTTNTNCAGCGCTTCGGCNTGCTGGCTAAGATGAAANACNGGTTCNAAAGGTTCTGCCTGTTTCATCAGNTCATCGACCAGTTCCTCTCCGGTCACGGTNGGGCGNGACGGTATATCATAAATGGGTTTTTCAGGATAAAGTTCGATACATTGTCCCCCTGCNCGGTCCAGATTATCGATCAAATGNCATTTCAGTCCCAGTAGNCCGGCTTCGAAAACAGCAAATAANCCNACCGGCCCCGTTCCGATAATAATCATGTCCGTGGTAACAACTTTATGCTCCATATGCCATATCCCGTTTTTTTTATATGTAATATATAGTAAGATACCCTAAATCAAATGTCCCTTTACATAACTATGTAACCATTAGTAGATATGAACATGCAATCATCTGCTTGTATGGTTACTGTTTTTATTATATTTTCTCACAAACCAGGAAATCACAATAGATAACATCAGAAACATAGCCCCCATGACAAAGAGAAAATAACTGTAAAACAGCTTTGGATCCTCCAGGAAATGCGGCCGCATAACCAAAAAGGGGGCATCTGTAAATTGACCAATAAAATACCCTACAGTCTGAGTTATATTATTTTTGCTCCAATTTATGGTTTTAATCCAAGAATATGTTTCAGTATCTCGCTTATAAAAAGAAACTTTATCTTCACTTCCTCTTTCGGCTTTTAGAAAATCGAGCCTTCTTATCAATAGATTTGGATTATCTCTAAGTTCTTTAATCCCATAATATTCTCCCTCTCTTTTAGGAAAAACAATATTAAAAACCGGGTCTGCACTCATCCTACCATTGTCATAATGTGCCTCAACGATTGTATGAGTTGCACCACAGGTCTTACACCCATAAATCATAACCAATGTGGAATTAATTCCAACGGATTTTAGCATGGTAGAAAGCAATCGGGACTTGTCTGAACAGTCTCCACCCTTAGCAAGTATCTGCTTTGCAGTTGGTCCAAACTTAGACAATAAATAAAAATCGTTATTCTTAGCAAAACCCTTGTTAAAATAAACCCAGTTGTTTAATTCTTCAACAAATTCACCTGTCCCAGGTTTACTTTTAATCTCTTTCTGAATAATCATTCTAAAATCATTCATATCTGTGCTTCGACTAGCAACAAAATAAAAGCTACCCCAGCAAAATTGTAAGAATCGG
>JAESPY010000195.1 GCA_016765435.1 Emcibacter sp. | reverse complement strand
GTTTTGTTTCACCAACTGGACTTACAGAAATTTTGCCATCCTCGATCTTCACATCAACATCATTGACGAAAGTCATGGAAAGCGCACCTTTTGGTCCTTTAACGGTAAGATCCTTACCGTTAAGGTTTGCTTCGATACCCTGGGGCACAGCAATCGGTTTATTACCAATTCTAGACATAACTTATATCCTTAGAATACTGTACAGATGATCTCGCCACCAACATTCTGAGCGCGAGCTTCAGAATCGGAGAGAACACCTTTCGGGGTGGAAACAATAGAAATACCAAGGCCATTACGAATCCGGGGCAAGTCAGCCACGGAAGAATAAACCCGGAGACCCGGCTTAGAAATCCGCTTGATTTCGCGGATAACCGGACTACCTTCATGATATTTCAGCTCAATACTAATCTGTGGCTTGCCACCGTTTTCATCACGGTTATACCCACGGATAAAGCCTTCACGTTCCAGAACATCAAGTACACGTTGACGCATATTGGACGCAGGCGAACTAACAGTTTCTTTATTAACACGTTGTCCGTTACGGATGCGTGTTAGCATATCTGCTAGAGGATCACTCATCGACATTTGTCTGTCCTCCTTACCAGCTCGATTTTGTCACACCGGGAAGATAGCCTGAAGAGGCCAAATCACGGAGTGCAATACGAGACATTTTAAATTTACGATAATAACTGCGCGGACGACCGGTAACCTGACAACGGTTACGAAGGCGTGTCGGCGCACTGTTCCGGGGCAGCTTGGCGAGCTTGAGACGCGCCATAAACTGTTCCTCTGGTGAGAGTTCCGGATCAACCGCTGCTTTCTTCAAAGCCGCACGTTTGTCAGCATATTGTGCCACCAGACGTTCACGCTTCATGTTCTTTTCAATAGAACTTACTTTAGCCATATCAAACTTCCCTGCCTATTCTTTTTTCTGGAACGGCATCTGAAAACCGGCCAGAAGCGATCTTGCTTCGTCATCGGTTCTCGCTGATGTACAAATGATGATGTCCATTCCCCGGGTATCGTCTACGTCATCGTAGGCTATTTCAGGAAATACCAACTGTTCTTTCAAGCCCAAGGCATAGTTGCCCCGACCGTCAAAACTGGTTGGCTTAACACCGCGAAAGTCGCGAACACGGGGCAAAGCGATCTGAATCANNCGATCCAGAAACTCATACATCTGGTTGCCGCGCAAGGTTACTTTACAGCCAATNGCCATTTCTTCNCGAAGTTTGAATGTCGCGATAGATTTCTTTGCAATNGTTGTAACAGGTTTNTGACCAGCAATTTTGGTCATTTCCTCAACAGCTTTCTTNATCTTCTTGCTGTCGCCAACTGCTTCACCAACACCCATATTGATAACNATTTTCTCAAGGCGTGGAATTTGCATNACATTAGCAAATTTGAACTCTTTCTGNAGACTGTCNCGAAGTTCATTTTGATAAACTTCCCGCAGACGTGGGGTATATTTAGCCATTAGATTGCCTCCCCTGATGCGCGTGCGATGCGAACCTTGGTTCCATCTTTTTCAAATTTGTAACCGANTTTTGTCGCGGTCCCGGATTTTGGATCAATCAAGGCCAGATTAGACAAATGAATGGAAGCTTCTTTTGTTTTGATGCCGCCTTCTTCTGTCTGGGTCTGACGCGTATGGCGCTTAACCAGATTGATACCCTGAACAATGGCACGAGATTTGGCGGGGAACATTTTGATGATCTCGCCTTTCTTGCCTTTNTCCTTACCGGTAAGAACGATCACTTCATCGCCCTTTTTAATTTTAAACTTTGCGGGTGCCATTACAGTACCTCCGGTGCAAGAGAGATAATTTTCATATGTTTAGCTGCACGCANNTCACGTACCACAGGGCCAAAGATACGCGTTCCGATAGGNTCATTCTGTTTATTGATCAGAACAGCAGCGTTCCCATCAAACCGAATGGCAGTCCCATCAGACCGTTGAATATCTTTNTTCGTGCGGACGATAACAGCACGATGCACCTGACCTTTTTTCACTTTGCCGCGCGGAATTGCTTCCTTTATGCTCACGACAATGATATCGCCGACGCCAGCCACTTTACGCTTGGAGCCACCGAGTACCTTGATGCACTGAACACGGCGAGCGCCAGAGTTATCGGCAACGTCAAGATTGGTTTGCATTTGAATCATTGGTTCATTCCAACTTTATTACACTAAATTTGAAAACGTTTATTAAACGTTNCCGATTACTTTCCAAGTCTTATTTTTGGAAATTGGCCGACATTCTTCAATACGAACAATATCACCCACTTTATTTTCATTGTTTTCATCATGAGCGTGGTACTTTTTAGTACTCCGCACCACTTTGTGGTACAATGGGTGTTTAAACCGACGTTCGACGCGAACAACAATTGTCTTGTCACTCTTGTCACTGACGACTTCACCTTGCAAAATACGTTTAGGCATTTGATTTTACCTTTTCTGATTGGTTAAGCTGTGTGATAATCCGGGCAATATCCCGACGTACAACACGCACACGTGCGGTATTTTCCAGTTGGGCTGTTGCTCTCTGAAACCGCAGATTNAACTGCTCTTTTTTCAGATCAAGGAGCAGGCCATTAAGTTCGTCAACTGACTTACCGATAAGTTCTGATGCTTTCATCTCGAACCCTCCTAATTATCGCCAAGACGCGTAACAAAACGCGTCGCGACGGGCAATTTGGCGGCGGCACGTTCAAAGGCTTCTTTAGCCAAATCCAGTGGTACACCATCCATTTCAAACAAGATACGACCCGGTTTTACCCGACAAGCCCAATATTCAACAGACCCTTTACCTTTACCCATACGGACTTCGGCAGGTTTCTTTGATACAGGCACATCAGGGAAAATACGAATCCACACTTTACCTTGACGCTTGATATGGCGTGTCATGGCACGGCGTGCGGCTTCGATCTGGCGCGCGGTGATTCTTTCCGGCTCAAGCGCTTTCAGGCCACAGGAGCCAAAAGTCAGCGATGTGCCGCCTTTTGCCAAACCATGAATACGGCCTTTATGCGCTTTGCGGAATTTTGTTTTTTTCGGTTGAAGCATAATCTCTACCTTGCATTCCGAGGAGATCTAGGACGACGATCTCTGCCGCCTGCATTNCCACCTGAACTCTTCTGCTGTTCATTGATACGATTATCGCGGGCCATCGGATCATGTTCCATGATCTCACCCTTGAATATCCAAACCTTCACGCCAATGATACCATAAGGTGTCTTGGCTTTGCTTTCCGCATAATCAATGTCAGAACGCAATGTATGAAGCGGCACACGACCTTCACGGTACCATTCGGTCCGGGCAATTTCTGCCCCGCCCAAACGACCGGCCGTATTGATCCGGATACCCAATGCACCAAGACGCATGGCAGACTGCATAACCCGTTTCATGGCACGACGGAAAGCAACGCGACGTTCAAGCTGCTGGGAGACACTGTCAGCCACCAGTTGCGCATCGATTTCCGGCTTGCGGATTTCAACGATATTCAGGCTCACATCAAGTGCCCCTGTCATACCGGCGATAGCTTTACGAAGCTTTTCAATATCGGCGCCTTTTTTGCCGATAATCACACCAGGACGTGCAGAGTAGATTGTGACGCGGGCTTTCTTGGCCGGACGTTCAATCACAACACGACTGATAGAAGCTTGTTTCAGCTTTTCCATAAGATAAGCGCGAATTTTCAGATCTTCATGAAGAAGAGTTCCATATTCTTCACCATCCGCGTACCAGCGGCTATCCCAGGTACGGTTGATTCCAAGGCGAAGACCGATTGGATTAACTTTTTGACCCATTATGCTTGCTCCTCAACCTCGCGGACCATGATCCGGATCCGACTGAATGGTTTTAAAATTTTACCGGTACGTCCACGGGCACGAGGACGAAAACGCTTCATGACCAGAGACTTGCCAACGCTTGCCTCTGCAACAACCAGGCTATCTACATCAAGCCCATGATTGTTTTCCGCATTGGCAATAGCAGACTCCAATACTTTTTTCACGTCACCGGCGATACGGCGTTTAGAGAAAGTGAGATCCGCAAGGGCGCGTTCAACTTTCTTGCCACGAATGAGACCGGCCACCAGATTTAATTTCTGGGGACTGATACGAACCATTTTGCATACTGCAATAGCTTCGTTGTCCGCAATGCGGCGTGGTGCTGTTTTCTTACCCACGATTTCTACCTCTTCCTAGCTTTTTTGTCAGCCCCATGACCATAAAAGGTCCGGGTCGGTGCAAATTCACCAAGCTTATGGCCAACCATATCTTCTGTTACGTAAACAGGGATAAATTTGTGGCCGTTATGAACATTAAATGTTTGTCCGACGAATTGTGGCAAAGTAGTTGACCGACGAGACCAAGTCTTGATCGGTGAATTTTTGCCTGATTCTGTCATTGCTTCTGATTTCTTAAGCAAATGAAGGTCGACGAACGGACCTTTCCATACTGAACGTGACATTGCTTCTAGCCCTTCTTACGTTCGTGACGTGACCGTACAATAAAACGATCTGTCGATTTGTTACTACGTGTCCGCTTGCCTTTAGTAGGCTTGCCCCAAGGTGTCACAGGATGACGACCACCAGAGGTCCGGCCTTCACCACCGCCATGCGGATG
>JAESPY010000194.1 GCA_016765435.1 Emcibacter sp. | reverse complement strand
GCGTTTGGCCAACCAAGCCATGAGCTGGATAAGTTGGTCCGATAGTCAACGGGGTAGGGCTGTATATTAAGGCCTGCGGTTCTATAGGCGCCCACGGCGCGGGGCATATGAAAGGCAGAAGTCACCAGAAACCATTTTCCTGTTTCCTCTGACTTAATGAGTTTCTTCGCCTCAAGCGCGTTGGTGTAAGTATTGTAGGATTTATCATCAAAACGGATACGGCTTAAATCGATTCCAGCTTCGGTAAAGAATTTTCGGGCGACTTCCGCTTCTGTCAGCATGCCCTCAGCATGGGCTCCCCCACAATATATGATGGGCAGGTCCGGGAATTTCCGGGCCAGCGCGGCCGCCTCAATCAGCCGTTCCCCGGCACCATTCAGGGTAACTTGATTATGGTGGGTGCTGGTGGTTATGCGTTCCGCCCCGGCAAGGATGATAATGCCGCTATAGGGACCCTGCGCAACATCATTGGTAAGGGCAGAAAAACGTTTTTCCAAAGGCACCATAAGCCAATTGGTCAAAGGCCCGAACATGACCAAAGCATAGAAAACCATACAGGCCGTGAGAGTCGATAACCCCGACCTCCGGTGGCCTTTCCAGATTAAAATAAGACCGAGCAGCAGCATGACAAAAAACAGATTGCTGGGCTGTAAAAACAACCAAGCTGTTCTTGAAATCAGATTATCCCATGCCAAGGCTTGCTGTCTCCCCTAATTGATCTGGTGATATTGCTTATACCAATGGATGAATTTTGGAATACCATCCTCAATTTTGGTTTTTGGCTCAAAACCGAGGTCATTCTGAATCGCGGTAATATCGGCGGCGGTTTCTTTCACGTCGCCCGGCTGCATGGGCAACATTTCCATCTCGGCTTTCTTGCCCAGTGCCTTTTCCAGAACTTTAATCATATCCAGCAGCTTCACCGTATTGTTGTTGCCGATATTATAGACCCGGTGCGGCGCATCAGAGCCAACGGTATGCATGGTGCCGTCATCTTTGGGCGGATTATCCAGACAACGAACGATGCCATCAATGATATCCTCAATGAAGGTGAAATCGCGCAGCATATCACCGCTGTTAAATACCGGGATGGGCTCTCCGGCCAGAATTTTCTTGGTGAATATCCACATGGCCATATCGGGACGGCCCCACGGGCCATAGACGGTAAAGAACCGCAGGCCGGTTTGGGGTAACCGAAACAGATGGGCATAGCTCTGGCTCATCAATTCATCGGCCTTTTTGGTGGCGGCATAAAGCGATACCGGATTATCCACTCTGTCATTCACAGAGAAAGGCATATTTTTGTTGCCGCCATAGACGGAAGAGGAGGAGGCATAAACCAGATGTTCGAATCCCTCAACATGACGGCAATATTCAATAATATTCAAATGGCCGATCAGATTTGTCTGGGCATAAATAAAAGGATTGGTCAGGGAATAGCGAACTCCGGCCTGTGCGCCCAGATGAATGACTTTTTTGACATCATGTTTATCAAGGGCCGCTTTTAAGGCATCAAAGTCTGAAAAATCAAGTTTCAGAAAAGTGAAGGCCGGATTATTTTCAATTTCGGCCAGACGGGATTCTTTTAAATTCACGTCATAATAATCATTAAGGTTATCAATACCGATGACCTCTTCCCCGCGTTCAAGAAGAAGCCTTGAAACGTTAAATCCGATAAAACCTGCTGCACCTGTTACGACAATGGCCATGTATATCCCTCAACTGGAAATTATATTTTAATGGGTTATCTTCTAGCGCAATTGCCTTGTCAAATCATTAAAATGGGGCGGCGTGATAAAAAAATGTTTTTTTTGTAAAATCATCATTGCATGTTGAGGGAAATCTGCCTATGTTCGCGGCACCTTTCAGACATAGGCAGAATTTCTGGCAAATGTTTTAATGGGGTGTAGCCAAGCGGTAAGGCAACGGGTTTTGATCTCGTCATGCGCAGGTTCGAATCCTGCCACCCCAACCATTTCCTAAAAACACAATAAAATCAAATACTTACCAAGAACAAAGTTAGGGCATCTTTTTAGGGCATGTTTCTAGTCTATCTAAATTATATATTTACGGACCGTTACAAAACCTTTTCTAGGGACTTGAGTGGATGTGAGTGATGAAGAATCAGCCCTTCTAAAGTTTTGGAACCTTTTCGATAGGAGGCTGGATATATCTAGGGAGAATTGAAAACTCGATCCGAACATATAGGTCATTGTAAAATAAAGTACCTACTGAGGTAGGGTCTATGCCTAGAAAAGGGAACGTTAATTTTTCCTTTAAAATATAATAACTTATCACATAGTATTTATCCGTATTGTACAATATTTTGTGGATTTTATTAAAGAAATAAGTAATCTGGCTAGTAAATTTACAAGGGAAATGATGCAATGGACAATTTATCTATTCCAATCAGTCCTAAAGCCTAAGGCTTTATTAAATGTAAATGAATTACAGCAATTAATCCCAAGGTCAGAACATACATTTGGTACGCGGCGATTAGACCTCTTAAGAGTTGGTTTTGACGCTTCCGTAGACACTATACATATATCATCCAAAGCATCCAATGCGTAAGAGATTAAAAATGGGTCCTGGCCTAATTTTAATAGTTCAACATCAGTTAAGTCAGGTGCATAGCCTTCGTTAACAACTCTTGCTACATCAGCAGGTATGGCATCATTATTGAACAGAAGAGCATCTTTTACATCAGGGTTGCTTAGCCAGTCTACTAACGCATCTCGACCTGCTTTACATTCTTCGTAAGTTTCAATTGGAATTTTTACTAGTCCCCGACGACCAACATCCACAAGCCATTCCCAATATTCAGGAACCGCTTCAATAGGATAATAGTCTCTATTAGCATCTATGATAGTATTTGCATCTAAGAGATATAGTATTGCCATGCTTCTATCAAATACCGCCAAAGGCATCAGTACGCCTAAAGTCAATTAACTTTCTAACATTTTTGGGCTTTACCCCTAAAACCGTTCCAGCTTTAGTTGTACTTAAACTTCCTCCTGACAATAACCTTCCGACAGTATTTATAAGCGTAGCACCAAGACGGTGCTTTCTAATTACGTAATAATTAGGGCCTCCAGCAGTTTGCTTTGCCTTTTCCTTAATTGCGGCTCGTCTACTAAGGAACTGAGCCCTATAGGAACTGGTTAAACTACGCCAAGTAGCGCTGGTAATCATATCTAAACGTTCTAGACGGTAAGCTACCATAGACCTGCTAAGATTTAGATCAGATGAGAAGGAGGAAATTATGTCCCGTACGTGTGTAATATCGTCTGCTTTGGTAATGCCTAAAGCTCTCACTTTTTCGTCTGGCAATAGTATTTGTCCCGCAACATCATTACAGAACTTTTCAATAGCAACGTCACCCGCAGAGCCACTTACTCCGGTAACACCAAGCCATAAGTGGACCAATTCATGCAGCAGAGTAAAAGACCAAGCAGGTTTTGCATCCTGATCGTTGATTACTATAAAAGGCATGGCAGAATCAGAAAGTGCAAAGCCTCTGAATCGTTCAACATCTACAGTTGTTGTATAACTACCTAAGTTACTGATAAGTAGCACATAGGCTCCCAAGCTCTCAATTTTCTCACGTATGAAAGAAAAGCCTGCATCAGGGGAAGAGCAGTTCCAGTAATCTTCGCCAGTAAATCCAGCCAATTCTATAATAGATTGCTTCACAGTATCTAGACCTGCCTTCATATTCACAGAACCTACCCAAGAAAGATTGTCTAGCCCTTCTTCTGCCTCAAGAGTACTCCTCAATATCTCCTGACGTGCCTTTACACCTCTAATTAAAGCATCAAGAATACCTTCCTGAGTTCCCATTGATATGTCGGGTGGCAATGTTCCAAAGTCTTCTCCTATATCAGCTTTAGAGGGAGGCTCGTTCATGTAGAAAGTTAATAATGGACGGTGGTATTGTGAAGCCATTTTCAACAATAAAGGCCTACTTGGCTCCACGTCTCCCCATTCAAGTTGTTCTAGGCGTTCTACTGCAGACATCCCCCTAGCATCTTTGATGCCTAGCTTATTTGCAGCTTCTTCAGAGCTATAGCCAGCACTCTCTCGAGCCCAAGTAAGTATATCTGCATTAACCTTAGTCATTTTCTTATTTCCTTAGCTATATAGATAACAACCTAACAAGTCAGAGTAAACAAATTAGTAATAGATATAAATTACTAAAGGAAATCTGGATTTCTGCGGGGGTAATATTGTCAATGCTTAGAAATTTTTGCTATAATTTTCCGAGGCCCTTATCATAACACCGCCCCGGCAGGTTCCCCCCTGTACCCCTTGCAATTACCAGCGGGACTTGACAATGAATATTGTTAAAGATTAAGTAACATCCTTTGCGTTGAACTGTTCTAGTTTAATTTTGCTTTGAAAAATTGTGCTTCCAGCTAAGTTAAAACCCCGACACGATAGACGTCCCTATGGGGTGGGCGCTGTCGTGATGCGCAGGTCTTTGGGGTCTATGGCCAGATCATTGATGCTGGCATAGCGGCGGGCCATTAGGCCGTCTGGGTTAAATTCCCATTGCTCATTACCATATGACCGGAACCATTGGCCTGTTTGGGCATTCTGCCATTCATATTCAAAACGGACCGCAATATGATTATCGGTATAGGCCCATAGCTCTTTCTTGAGCTTATAATGTAATTCCCGGTCCCATTTGCCTTTCAGGAAATTCTTGATGGCGGCCCGGCCCTGAAAAAAAACATCACGGTTGCGCCATTCTGAATTTTCCGAATAGGCTTGGGCTACCCTTTCCGGGTCGCGGCTGTTCCAGCCATCTTCGGCAAGCTGTACTTTTTCCAAGGCTGTTTCATGGGTGAAAGGCGGGGCGATAATTTGGCTCATTATTTTCTCCTGTTAAGTTAATTAACTGATCGGTAAATTTAAGCCATTCTACATAAGTTAACCGATCAGTCAATATGTATTATATAGACGGAATGAGGTTATATGAGCAGCCGTGGTCGGCGGAATTCTGGTAACTATTGACAAGATTGACCATTTATGTAAGTTAAACATTACTGATCTGTCAACTTATGGAGTATCAAATGCGGCCTTCCAAACGGGATGAACTGGTGGAGAAAGCCTTGGAGGTTTTTTATCATAATGGCTTTCATGCTACGGGGATGGATATGCTGGCGGCCCGAACCGGGATATCGAAAACATCCATGTATAAGCATTTTCGTACCAAGGAGGATTTGATCCTAGCGGGCCTTCGTTTGCGGGATAAGGAATTTCGCTTGTGGTTGTTTCGCCGGATGGAGGAATTGGGCTCCACACCGCGCAGCCAATTGATGGCCATGTTTGATGCTTTGAAAGAATGGTTCGCGCAGGATGGTTTCCGGGGCTGTATGTTCATCAAGGCCTCGGCGGAATATCAGGAGGCCTCAGACCCGATCTTTAAGCTGTCTGCGGACCATAAACGGCTGTTATTTGTTTATGTCAGTGAGCTTGCGGCACGGGCGGGGGCGGCGGAGCCGGAAGCCTTGGCCCGGCGGCTTCTTATTTTGAAGGAAGGTGCTATTGTTACCGCGCATTTGAGGCTTGGGGAAAATCCGGCCAAGGATGCCAAGGCGGTGGCCAAGATATTGTTGGCCGAGGCATTGGGCAGCTAGAAAACGCGCGTAAGACGCATGTAATAATAGCCGCCATTATGACCAAAGGGGGCTGAGCGGCGGCTATAGGGGAATACCCCCGGCGATGAGACAATGCCCTCAATTGATCCTGCATCAGACTGGCCGATTTGATTGATATCGGGGAAAATATTAAACAGATTATTGACCCCGAATGTCAACAGGATCTTCTGCTTGTCAAAATTATAGGATACTTGCAGGTCCGTAAGAATTTTGGCGCTGAATTTTCGTATATTCTGCCCCGCGCCATGGGGGGTGTCACAGCTTCCTTCGCTAACCACATAGCTGCCATAGTAATTATTGCGCAGCAGAAAATTCCAGTGTTCAAAACGGTATTCAAGGGTGAAATTTATCCGTGAGGACGGTTGCCATTCCTCAATGATGGAACGGTCTTGCGGGCTGAATAGGGTAAAATTATTCAGTCCGGGCAGAGGAGATATTATGGAGCCATCTTTCAGGTGAGTTTCGGTTTTATTAGCCGCCAGAGATAGCTTAAGGCTTTGTCCTTTCGGCATGGGAATTTTATAGCTGGCGACAAAATCCACGCCTTGGGTTGCGGTATCTGCCATGTTGGTGAAGAATTGTCCGTCCGTGGCCCCGGTTGCCGCTGTTACCTCTGGGAAATCTTCACTTATGGGGATGCTGCCGGAAATGGCGATGCGGTCTTTAATGTCGATATGGTAATAATCCGCGGTTATGATAAGGTTTTTCAGCGGTGTGGCGATAAAGCCCAGACTGAAATTGAGGGAGGTTTCTTTTTTCAACTCTGGAATACCCAGTGTGCGGGCGACGAGGCTATCGGTACGGAATGTTCCTCTTTCCTGGGCCACAGACTGACCGTTCACCTCTACAAACTGGGTGCTGGTGCTGTTAAAGAATTTCTGTTGCAGGGACGGGGCGCGGAAACCGGAACTGAGAGAGCCGCGAAAGGCCAAGGCGGAAGACAGTTGATAACGGCTGGCAAGTTTGGCATTGATGCGGCTGCCGAAATCGCTGTAATCTTCATAGCGTACGGCGATATTCCACAGAAAGTTAGGGGTGATTCCTACTTCCACATCCGTATAGAGGGCAAAATTATCTCGGCTCTCACGGACGGCATTATCGGGTGAAAAGCCTTTGAAAACCTGAAAGCCCACCAAATAGGGCATAGGGGTGACGTCACATCCGGGACAACTATGGTTAAGGTGTCCCCCATCGGCATAGGAGGCGGAATCACCAGCGATGATCTGATAATATTCATGGCGCCATTCCAGACCGAAAGCGATATTGGCCTTTTTATATGATTTGGCGATATCCATGTTCATCATGATTTGGCGATTTTTCAAGGTGCCTGCATTTGTTGAGGTTGGGCTGTCGGCCCCAAAGGAGGCATTCAGGGAGTTTTCAATCTGGAACTGAAAGTTATTGCCGCCTGTGGAGAGGCTGGCATCAACGGACCAGTCGTTGGCTATGGTCCATCTTGTGCCAACTAAAATGGAATGGTCGTTTATTTTGGAATTGATCAGCGGCAAAAACCCGTTGGGGTAAATCTCGATGACCGTTCGGCTGGCCTCATTGGCCCGGCGGTAAAAGCCTGCGGATTGGTTGTCCCGGTTTGAATAGGTGCCAAACATATAAAATTCGCCATTTTCTATGAGAGGCAAGGTCATATTCAGGACCAGTGACTTTTGCTCAGATTTTGCATCACCCACCCGGAAATTCATCCGGTTAAAGTCAGCTTCTCTCGGGTCTATGGCGATATTTCCGTTTGCACAGGCTTCCTGTCCGGCGGTTGCATATTGTAGACACCCGGTCTGACCTGCCCGGTTGGTATGTTCTTTATTCCGATATTCCGCCGACAGGGTAAGTCGCCCGCCGTTGGGCAGTTTCAGGCCATAGCTGGCACTGGTCAGGAAATCATTTCCGTCGCCTTCGTAGGTTTGACCGTAAGATGTGGAAAAATTGCCGCCGTCATCCTGATCTCGCAGGATGATATTGATCACACCGGCGATGGCATCCGACCCATATTGGGCTGATGCCCCATCGCGCAAGACCTCTATCCGTTTGATGGCACTGGCCGGGATGGCATTCATATCGACCCCGGCAGCCCCGCGCCCGACGGAGGTATTTACATGGACCAGCGCACTGGTATGGCGACGTTTTCCATTGATCAAAACCAGTGTCTGATCGGGGCCTAGTCCCCTTAGGGTTGCCGGTTTAACGGCGTCTGTACCATCCGAGATACTGGAGCTGGAAAAATTAAAACTGGGGGCAAGAGCCTGCAGGATGCGGCCCATGGTATTTTCCCCTGTGGAACGCATGTTATGGCTGTTGATAATATCCACCGGGACAGGCGTTTTAAGGGCTGTGCGGCCTTTGGACCGGGTTCCAACGGAAATGATCTCTTCAATGCGGAACTCTCGGTTGTCTTCGGAGTCGTAGGGATCAGAATCATTATTTTGTTGAGAGGCGATGTTGTTAATGGCCCGAATGGTGACGGTGTTTGCTTCGGAAAATTCATATTCGTAGCCCGTGCGGTCCAGCAGCTGTGTCAGGGCTTCTATTATGGTGTAATTTCCCTTAAGTACGTGGAAATTGCGGGTGGGTTGTTTTTTTGTCACATAAATAAGCTGTATGCCGGATTGTTTTGAAAATTCCAGAAGAGCGGTTCGCAGGGATTTGCTTTCTATGGAAAAATAGACGGATCGGGATTGGCTTTCGATAAGCCGGGACGACTTAAGAGAGGCTGCATTGACGGGAGCAGAAATTAGCATACCACCACATATGACCCAAAGTGCCATATGTTGTCCGATTTTTGACGCATGCGGGCTGCTGTCCGACATTCGCTCCTCTCAATATGCGGTCTTAATAAACCGTCTAGCTATTTAGGCTGCTTTTAAGCTTTTTGGCCTAATACTATTTCTCTTTTTGTAATAGTAATATAGCATTATGCCCGCTGTCGAGAACTTTTATAGGACAAGCAACGGACAGGCCGCGTAACCAGTTGTCAATACCATCGCTTAATACGGTTCCGGTATAGCTAATATTGCTTAATGCGGCATCGCCGATGATGATTTCCCGGGCGGAATATCTGTTCACATCTTCGATCACATCGGCCAGTGGCGTGGCCACATGAACCAACAGACCTTGTTTCCATGAAGTGGCGGCCTCAACATTGGTGGCAACAATGTCTGAAATATTGCCATCATCATGGTAGGAGACAGCCTTTCCCGCGACCACTCTGGAGTGGAAACTGCCCTTGGTAGGCTTACTGGAACGCGCGGGATTTACCTCAACAATGCCTTCCAGCACAGTTACGGTCACGCCTTGATTGCCGGAGTGGATATTAAATATCGTGCCAATCGCCGTCACCGTTCCCTTGCCGGCTTTGACGACAAAGGGCCGTTGTTTATTTTTGGCAACATCAAAAACGGCTTCGCCGCGGACCAGTGTGATCTGGCGGCGCGTTTTACTGTATTTCACATTGATGATGGATCGGGCGCCAAGGGTGATGATCGAGCCATCCTCAAGGGTTATGTTTTTATGCTCGGACCGGGCTGTTTGATAGGTTGTCGTAGCCAAAGGAATGGTATTGTTACTTTGCAAGAAGAGATTAACGGACAGTGTGAGCAATAATGTGGCGGCGAGGGCGGCAAGGGGGCCAAACCGACGGATCATGCCCGATGCAGGACGAGGTTTCTTGCGGGGCCAGGGCAGGTCTGTGATATCGTCCATTTTTTTCCAGCAGTCTTCTGCTCTGGCAAAGGCTTTGCTGTTGGCAGGGCTTTTGGCGAGCCATTCCTGCCATTCCAGATATGCGGTTTCTGACAAATTGTCGTCATGAAGCCTGATGAACCACTTGGCGGCTTCTTTCACAGGTCCTTCTGATTTTGTCATCGTGTCTCTGTTTGTCATCTTTTTAATCTATATCTATTGATTTATTTTCTGGACGCAAAAACTCAAACCGCGTGCAATATATTTTCTGATAGAGCTTACCGAAAGGCCCATTTTCTCGGCAATTTCGGCATGGTCTAGATTATTAAATTTATACAACATAAATGCCTCACGACATTTAGGCGGCAATTCTTCCAGCGCCTTTCTTAATGCCGCAATAGTCTGTCGGGCATTGAGGGCGCGTTCCGGTGTAATCTCATCAATATCGCCAAGAAGAAATTTACTGCTGGCAAAATTCTGGGCCTGACGGGCGCGGCGTCTTTGCAGGTCGATGGATATATTGGTCGCTGTTCTGAACAGAAAAGACTGGAAACAGTCAATATCGTTCAGACTCTTTCGCCGGATCAAGCGAATATAAGCTTCCTGTGCCACCTCAACCGCGTCCTGCCTGCTGCGCAGTCTTATGGTAAGATACCTGACGAGAGTTTCGTTATAATCTTGATATAACGTTGTAATTTCATCTCGATAATAGGCATCAGACTCACAGGATGACGTGTCCTCCTTTGTGCTTACCAATCTAAGTCGCCGTTTTGCCTTCATACGTGCCTCGCTAATAGGTAAAGACGAATAAACATTAAAAAAGTGGAAAAAACAATCAGAATCAATCATTCGGGCCTTGAAATAATTTGAAGGATAGCCTTTCAAGGCGTCACATTGTCGGTAAATTTACACGTATATTAACATTTATTAATATTTATTAACTATTTCTTCCACTTTTCCTCCGCCCCATCGTCTTTACTATAATGCAGCCATAGGAAGATATTCCTCAAGGTGCTGTTTTTGATAAAAATAGAAAAATAAATATACGATAATCTCAGGGAGAGAATGATGTTCAAAAGTAAATTTCTTATAAGTCCTCTTGCAAAAACTATGGCAAAAACTATGGCAACAACAGCCATATGTTCCACCGTTCTGATGGCAGGGTCCATAACGCCTGTGATGGCCGAAGAAGACGCCGTCATGGAAGAAGTGGTCAGTCTTGGATCACGCAGCAACAAACCTCGTTCCGCAACGGATTCACCGGTCCCGATTGATGTGATCAGCGGGGATCAGTTTAATGCGGGCGGCAATTCGGTTGATATTACCGACAGTCTGAAATCATTGGTGCCTTCCTTTACGGCAACACCTGCCACGGGGGATGGCAGTGCCTTTGTGCGGCCGACCTCTATGCGCGGCATGGCTCCGGATCAAACATTGATTCTGGTGAACGGCAAACGTCGTCATCGTTCCGCCTTGGTGCAATTCTTCGCGCCGGCAGCGGGTAACGGCGCTCATGGTGTGGATATCGGGATGATTCCGGGTACTGCGTTGAAGCGGGTCGAAGTCCTGCGCGATGGGGCGGCAGCTCAATATGGCTCCGATGCCATTGCCGGGGTGATAAACTTTGCTATTAAGGATGCGTCCGAAGGCGGTTCTGTGGTGGCGCAATATGGTAATTTCTACGAAGGCGAAGAAAGTTATAAAATTGCCGCCAATGCCGGGTTTGCTCTGGGTGAAAACGGTTTTGTGAACATCAGTGCCGAATATACGGATAATCAGGCCCTGTCACGCGGGATTCAACGGGCTCCCGGACAGCAGCTTGTTGCTGATGGTGTTCCGGGAGTTGGCGCAGATTCCCCCTTCGGAGATGCACCCTTTTTGCAAACATGGGGACGTCCGGAAACAAGCGGCAAACGGTTCTTTCTTAATTCCGGTCTTGATTTAAGCGATACGGCACAACTTTATTTCCACGGGAATTACGCGGATACGGACGGCAGGTATCGTTTCTTCTATCGTTCCCCGACTCATTCAACCATTTCAGCTTTGCAGGATGATTTTGGATGGGTGTCAAATTTACCCGCCGGTTTCACGCCATTTCTGGATGGTCATCAGACGGACATCAGTCTGGTGGGCGGTGTTAAAGGCGAATTCGACAATGAAATGACGTATGATTTCAGCGTGGGATACGGTAAAAGTACGTTGGATTATTTCCTTAATAACACNCTNAACGGCCAATTGGCCCCNGTGAATGGTCAACCGCAAAGAGATTTTGCTGTGGGCGGCTATGAGCAGAAAGAAATNAANCTGAATGCGGATTTCTCTTATCCGCTTTCNGATAGTCTCAATCTTGCTTTTGGCGGAGAATGGCGTCAGGAAACATANNCTGTCGTNGCCGGAGAACCGAACTCTTTTGTTGGATTGGGGTCNAGCGGATTTGCGGGTATTCAGNAAAATGGTTCATTTGACCGGGACAATTANGCGGTTTATGTGGATGTGGAGCATGATATCAGTGATGATTTTATGTTGCAATATGCGGCCCGTTATGAACATTTNTCCGACTTTGGCAGCACGATAAATGGTAAGCTGGCNGGACGTTACAGCGTTTCNGAGGCGGTGACNNTNCGCGGNGCNATCTCTACNGGTTTCCATGCNCCAACACCGGGNCAGTCCAATATNACCTCAACGATCACAACCTTTGATGGNCCCGGNGGCGGNCAGGTTGAAGAAAAACTGNTGTCGCCCAGNGACCCCAGAGCCATTGCNNTGGGTGCNGTACCGCTGACAGAGGAAAAATCCATCAACTATAGTCTGGGTTTNTCNACNGATNTTGGNGAGANNACNACGTTGACNGTNGATTTCTACCGGATAGAAGTNGATGANCGGNTTTATCGTATNGGTAANNTGCCCGANCCGGATGAGGTNGGGGGGAGTATTTCCTTCTATACCAATGCGCTTGATACGGTNTCTCAGGGGGTTGATGTGGTTCTGACNTCNCATGTTGAATGGGGCAATGCCGANACCAGNACGGATNTTTCNTTTGCTTTNAATTACAATGATTTTAAAGCGGANAGTAAAGAGGCTGGCGTTGTCGGGGCCTCGACAATTGAAGATATCGAAAANAACTANCCCAGCACACGNTTTGTTGTAACNGCCAATACATTTTTCGGTGAAAACTGGAATTTCATGGCGCGGGCCAATTATTACGGGTCCCATTATGATGANCGNGGCACCATCGCGACGAACAGCGCGCAAATCGGGGCAACAGTATATTTTGATATTGAGCTGGCNTACCAGATTTCGGAAAACTTCAAANTTGCNGCCGGAGCGGTCAATGTGTTNGACAGCTTTGTTGATNAAATTGGAGNGCTNGATGCCANTGGTAATCCNCAACCAAATCGTATCGGCGTNGGGCTNCAATATCCCCGTCGGTCGGCTGCGAATTATGAAGGNGGCTCCTGGTACGTGAAAGGGACGTTCACCTTCTAAAACGNTTCTGCCAAACTGTCCTATTAAAATGGGGGCGACAGGCTGACTGGCATTGCTTGGTCAGCCTCTTTTTTTGNCAAAAATCTGTCTCACGTCATCGGCGCTGGCGACTCTGCGCTTTGCTGCTTTTGCNCGGTCNGCNCAATGTTGAATCGCTTCGGCATTGTTGGACAGCTTNTGGTTTTCTTNTCGCCAGATGTTATTNTCAAANCCCACNCGAATATGTCCGTTATGNNGCNCCGCATGTTCCACCGCNTGAANTTCATGGATGCCAAAGCCACAGACCGCCCAGGGAANGGCGGCTTCTCTGGTGCGTTGTTTTAACAGCTCGGTTTCTGTTGTGGGCGACGANCCNTGATANTTGCCCAGCACGAATAATGTGAAAGGCTGATCATCCTGAAAAATACCCTGCTTCCGGTAGGTTTCAAACCGCTGGTAATCTTTNTCGTCATAGAGAATATATTGCGGAAAAATATGTTCCTGTGTCATCCAGTCGATGAANGCGGCCATNTCGANCANNNCNNCNTCNNNNGGGATCAATTCGCGCAGGGCAAGGGACACGGCTTCNGGCCGCAAGTCTTTGACCATGGCCATCTGNTCATGGCGGGNATATTGGCCNACGGCCTCNGATGTGGCNTGTATGATGATGNNATTGCCGACCCTGTCNTGAATGGCGGCAATGGCGGCGCGNTAGCGNTTGCTGTCAAGAGAATGCCCACCCTTATCATTGCGCACATGAAGATGCAGGATGCTGGCTCCGGCGGCAATGATTTCTTCGGCGCATTGGGCTATTTCGTCCGGGCTGATCGGAATATTGGCATGGTCCGATTTCTGTCGTCGGGCGCCATTGGGCGCGCACATGATGATGAAGGGATCAGACATTCAGAACCTCCGTGAAAATAAGCCGTAATTTGTCCACCGCCTGTTCAATATGTTCTGGTTGGACAATGTAGGGCGGGGCCAGAAGAATATGGCTGCCCAGATTATCTTGATAGGACCCGCCGCCGGGATAGCATATCAGCCCCTGTTTCTGGGCCGCCTGTTTTAGACGTTTTGTGATATTATCCTCATCGGGAAAGGGGGATTTTGTGACTTTGTCGGCGACAATTTCCAGACCCCGGAATAATCCCCGGCCCCGAATATCGCCAATATGGGGATGATCTTTAAAGGCATCTTCCAAGGCCTGTTGCAGGTATGCGCCTTGAAGTTTGACATTTTCCAGAAGATTTTCCCGGTCAATCACCTCAAGAACCGCCAGTCCCGCCGCACAGGCACTGGCATGGCCCACATAGGTATGACCGTGATCAAATCCCTTGCCGCTGTTGACGAAAGTCTCATGGATATGGGACCGGGCAAGGGTGGCGGCGAGAGGTTGATAGCCTCCGGCAATGCCCTTAGCCAAGGTGACAATATCCGGTAGAAAGTCTTCCTGCTCATGGGCGAAAAAAGTCCCGGTGCGGCCCGTGCCGCACATGATTTCATCGGATATGAGCAGAATGTCATGGGCATCGCATAGGGCGCGGATTCTTTTAAATAACCGACAACCGCAGGCACCACCCCCAAAGAGGCCCCGACCACAGGTTCGGCGATAAAGGCGGCGATGGTCTCTGCCCCCTCTTGTCGGATCATATCTTCAAGGTGATTTGCCGCGCGCAGACCATACTCTTCGGCGCTTTCCCCCGGTCTTTGGTGGCGATAAGCATAACAGGGGTCAATGCGCGGCCAGTCCATGAGGATGTCACCCATCACCCGGCGGCGGGGCAGGTTGCCGCTGATGGACAGGGCGGCGTATGTATTGCCGTGATAGCTGTGGATGCGGCTGATGATTTTTTGTTTTGTGGGTTTGCCTTTAGCGCGCCAATATTGCCACGCCAGTTTAAAGGCGGTTTCATTGGCTTCCGATCCGCCGGAGGTGAAATAAATTTTGGCATCCGCTTCGCCAAATTTTGCGGCCAAAGCGGCGGCTAGCTGTTCCTGTGGAGCGTTGGTAAAGAAGGCGGTATGGGCAAAACTCATGGTTTTGATTTGACGGCACAGGGCGTCTGTCACGTGGGGATGCTGATGGCCGACGCAGGATACGGCAGCACCACCGCTCATATCCAGATATTTTTTGCCCTGATCGTCAAAGATATACATACCTTCGGAATGGGCGGCCTTGGGATAGGTTGCTGTTACCCCCCGGTAAAATACGGATGTCATGACAGCGTCTCTCTTTCCTTGATTTTAAGTCTTTAGAGCCAACGGCGTACTTGTGCTTTATAGGCGGTAAACTCATCGCCAAACGCCTCCTGCATCCGGCCTTCTTCAAAGGGAATATACCAGCCATTGGCCACCGCAAAATAAACCACCGGAAAGATAAACCCAAGGGCCGTACCATACAATACCGCCACGCCCAACAGAACAAAAACCATACCCATACCCAGATACATGGGATTGCGTGAAAAGCCAAAGGGGCCAATGGTGACAATATTATCCGGGTCCTTATAGGGGATGAGATTGGTTTTATGCTGGCGAAACAGGCGCGCCCCCCAGACGGGCAGGAAAATGCCAAAGGCGATCAGGCCATAGCCGATAAGTTTAACCGGACCGGACAGCAGGACAATGACGGAAAGGCCAAAATAATTAACGGCGACAATCCCGATCAGGCACAGGAGGAGTAGCACGGGCGGCAACAGAATCTTTCGCATTTTATAATCTCCTGCATGTTTTTTCGGAGAGGCATCTCGAATAGGTTTCTCGCCAAAGTGTAAGAAACTGTAAAATTAGGCTGGAATCTGTCAGGATTCTTTACAGTTTTTACCTCGGGTTGAGTATAGGGTAAAAACAGAAAATAGGGTAACCTATTATCAGAAATAGATATATTGGACTAATCCTTATGGTGGCATGAAAATTGCTTATATGGTTAACAGAGTGTTTAGATTTATGTAGAGTAAAAAAGACTTAAACGTTTAATTTTTAACCTCCATATGGGGATTTATTTCGATGAAATTACTAAAAATATTTATAACGGCCATTTCTTTCATGGCTTTTTCTGTAG
>JAESPY010000193.1 GCA_016765435.1 Emcibacter sp. | reverse complement strand
TGATTTCCTCAAAAGCATCAAACGCAGTTGGGGCATTGCGCTGTTCGGGGCTTTGGCCCCCTTCTTCACCGCTTACGGTTTGGCGGAATATTTCTGGGAAGATACCAATATCTCTATCATGTGCGGCCTTGCCATGACGGCGACGGCGGTGTCGTTGACCATGGTGTCGTTGAAATCTGCCGGACTGAATAAAACACTGGCGGCTAAAGGCATTATGACATCGGCTATTCTTGATGATATTGCCTCGCTCGTTTTTGTTGCCATATTGGTGCCGATTGCGACGGGGGAAGCGATGTTGACAGTTTGGGGTGTTGCGCAAATCGCCGGAAAGGCAGCGGCGTTCTTTGTTATTATCACTATATTAGGGGTCTGGGTTCTGCCGGATAATCCGAAGAATTTATTCTCCAAAGTACCGATCATTGGCCGTCACGGGGTGAAGCAGCTCTTGTCCTTTGGTAAGGGCGAGAATGCCACCTTGACGGTATTGCTGGTGGCGATCCTTGCTGGACTTTTGGCCCATGAGTTTGGCTTTCATCCGGCGGTCGGGGCCTATATGGCGGGATTGATCCTGAAAGAGGAATATTTCAAATTTCGCGATAATCCCAATGTTGACCATTATCAAAACACCAAGAAAATCATTGATAATGTGGCCTTTTCATGGATTGGTCCGGTATTCTTTGTTGAGCTTGGCACCCGGATTATCTTTGATGCGAGCCTGTTTATGACCATCATGCCCTATGCCGCGATACTGACGGTGGCTTTGCTGTTCTCCCAAATTATCTCGGCGGCGGCGGCGGCCAGATATACTGGTGGCTTTGTCTGGCGAGAGAGCATTATGATCGGCATCGGGATGCTGGGCCGGGCGGAATTGGCCTTTGTGGTGCTGGATATTGCCTATGTGCAAAATCATATCATCACCACAGAAGTCTTTTATACTCTGATGATTACGGCCTTTGCTCTGAATGTGGCGGTGCCGGTGGGGATCGGGTTATGGAAACCGTATTTTCTGGGCGAAAAGGGCAATATGGCCGGAGATCACCGCCCGAAAAGCACGCGTTATAAAGACAAGGTTTAACGGTCCAGAAATTCTTTCGTTTTGCGGATTGCTTCGGCGAGGCCGATCCGTTCGATGATGACATCTTCGGGGAAGGCGCTTAACAAGCGGGTTGGCGTGGCCCCGTCGAGCATGACAAACACGCCCTTGTCTGTGGCCCGGCGAATGATCCGCCCGTAAGCTTGTTTNAGGCGCAGGCGGGTGATTAAATCATCATAGGTCTGTTTGCCGAATTTCTCCCGGCGNGCNTTATGGAGAATGGTTGGNCGGGGCCANGGGACTTTGTCAAAGATACACAGCCGGAGCGAGGCACCGGGGACATCAACCCCGTCCCGCACCGCNTCCGTCCCCANAAGNCAGCTATCTTCAACTTCNCGNAAAATATCNATNANNGT
Organism: Emcibacter sp.; assembly: GCA_016765435.1. Lineage (GTDB taxonomy): Bacteria > Pseudomonadota > Alphaproteobacteria > Sphingomonadales > Emcibacteraceae > Paremcibacter. The sequence continues at coordinate 6,497 of JAESPY010000193.1, read as the reverse complement.
NGAGACATTGATTGGGTCNACATGCTGGGCATANAGCGGGATATGATTTTGTTCCATATATTCGCTAAGTCTNTGATGGACTCCGCGCAGGCGGCTGATGGCCGTGAAAATGCCNAANGCNCCGCCGCCGGACGCCATCATTAATTCCCGGTANGCGGCGGCCAGTTGGTCCATGCTGCGGCGGTTCATGTCATTGACAATGAANATGCGGCTTTGGGTGGCATAATCAAAAGGTGATTTCAGGCTTTGNCGNCGGGGNGGATTGACCATGTGGGCGGCCCCGGTNCGGACCTCTGCNGCGTGCCATTCNATGTCCGGGTTTTCTTCATTGCTGGTGCGGTCGCGCAGGGTGGCGGAGGTAATGACAACGCCCTGAGCTGGTTTCAGAACCGTTTCCACGAAGGGCAGGCTGGGGTCTACCCAGTGACGATACATGCCAGTATCATTTTCCCGGCCTTGNATNCGGTCCAGCTCAAACCAATCGACGAAGGCTTCGTTCCGTTCCCCTTTCAGNTTGATCAGCATGGGCATCCAGCCTTCGGTGATGACATCCGCCCGCCGGGTNAANGTGCGGGANACGGACTCAAGGCGNGCGCGGGTGTTGCTGTCCAGATCTGCTGTCTCATCATCCAGTTTNTTCAGTAGAAAAACCGCCAGTTGTTTCAGGGGNCGGCCCAATTCGCCAAAGGCCTCATGCAGNTCTTCNGAGGCTTCGACAAGNCCGGGGATTAATTCTTGTGCCGGGGTTTCCAGNCTGTGATATTGGTCTGCNCCGTGATTGCGGGCAAGGACTTGNTCNCGCACCAGTTTCAGAAAATGNTCAGCCGGGCCAAAAGGGCCGTTGTCAATGATTCGNCCATGCCAGCCATCGGCGGGCAGGCAGCGGGCGGCGGTGATGACTTGTTCCAGCAGACGACGGGCNTCGTCGTCATCGCTGACNAGTTCCTCNATCCGGCCCCGCAGGCCCTTGCCCCGGCGGCCGGATTCNTCCGCNCCCCTGATCCANCGGCGCAGTTCCAGTCCNTCTTGTCCGGTNAGATGGGCGGCAAAGGCNCTGTCGGCNGCATCAAACANATGATGNCCTTCGTCAAANACATAATGGCTGGGCAGGTCNGCATCGCCCCGGCGGGTGGCGCTCTGNACCATGACAAGGGCATGATTGGCGATCACNAGATTGGCGGTTTTGGCCTTGCGCTGGGCNTTTTCAATATAACATTTCCGGTAATGNGCGCAGGCGGAATANACACATTCGCCNCGTCGATCGGTNAGTTGNGCCAGTCNGCCCTGCCCAAAAATTTCGCCGAGCCATGCGGGGAAATCACCGCCGACCATGTCNCCGTCCCGGCTGTATCTGGCCCANCGGGACACCAGNCCGAGCAGAATNCGGCCNTGTGGCTGTGCGGCGCCGTGGGACAATTCCTGAAGATTCAGCAGGCANAGGTAATTTTCCCGGCCTTTACGAATGACGACTTTTTGTTTTTTGAGGATNGGATCGGGNTAAAGGCGGTCCANCTCCTGATCCAGTTGTCGTTGCAGNTTTTTGGTNTAGGTGGCGAGCCAGACNGTGCCGCCATTTTTNTCGGCCCANAGGCTGGCTGGGGCGATATAGCCNAACGTNTTGCCAATGCCGGTTCCNGCCTCGGCAAGGATCAATTTTGGCTCATCAGNACTTTCCGGTGCATCGAATGCCTTGGCGGTGAGCGCGGCATATTCCTGNTGGCTTTTGCGNTCTTCCGCGCCCGGTCCCAGNAAATCACGGAGCCGGGCCAAGCTCTCCTGTTCGGTNACNGGGGCCACGCCGGGCGGNGGCGGCGGGGCCATATCTTCCCATTCGGNCAGATGNGNCCATACNTGATAGTCCTGATTTNTCGGGTCNANGCCNATGGCNCCCANAANNAGNGGNCCCCACGGCCAGCCGGATTTTGCCATGACCTGNGCNTTGGCGGCGGCCCCTTCCGGGTAGGNNTAATCGGNGNCGGTAATATCNTGAAACAGTNTTTGNGCCGCCTGTAAGATGATAAGGGCTTCTTCTTCCAGACTGTCTGGCGAGATGGACAGGGAGAGGGATTTTGCCAGCCCGAAAGGCAGGGGCAGGCAGAATTCCGCAGGCCGGATGAAGCCAAACAGCTCCAGCACATCAAAAGGCTTGTAGGGAGTTCCCTGAAGACGGCGTGACGTCACCGTTTGATTGCAAATCAGGAAGGCCTGATCCCGGATGACTTGTTTCAGGTCTTTCAGGTCATAGTCCACCACTTCACCATCGGGGGTGAGGATCGTGCCGTGGCTCGGCCCGACAACAAGGGCTGGCATGCGAGATAGAACCTCGAAAGGGTCAGGAAAATTAAAAAGCGCTTCGGTCATCTAAACCCATCATATGGAAAATAAAAAGGGACTATATTCGTCTCTATGTCATAAGCCAAGAGTTGACGTAACCCTCAAAGGGTTTTATCAAGGCGCAATATTAAAAGAAAGTGGAAAATATGTCATCATCACCGGAAATCATACAGCTGGCTCTGGACAGCAACGCATGGCCCTTTAAAGAAGCGAAAAATCTTCTGAAACGGTTGGAGAAATCCGGGAATGACAAAGGGTATGTCCTGTTTGAAACGGGGTATGGTCCCAGCGGTCTGCCTCATATTGGCACCTTTGGCGAGGTGGCCCGGACCACAATGGTGCGTCAGGCTTTTCAATTGCTCAGTGATATGCCGACCAAACTCATTGCCTTTTCCGATGATATGGATGGCTTTCGGAAAGTGCCGAGCAATCTGCCCAATCAGGATATGCTGGCAAAACATTTGGGGCTGCCGTTGACGAAAGTCCCGGACCCTTTTGGTACCCATGAGAGTTTTGCCCATCATAATAATGCCAGATTATGTGCCTTTCTGGACGATTTTGGCTTTGATTATGAATTCAAAAGTGCGACGGAAGCTTATACCAGTGGGGAAATGGATGCGACCCTGATGCGCATGCTTGGGGCCTATGACAAGATCATGAAAGTGATCCTGCCCACGTTGGGGGCCGAACGGCAGGCCACTTACAGCCCTTTCCTGCCCATCTGCCCGCGAACGGGAATTGTTTTGCAGGTGCCGATTGTGGAGCGGGACTTGGCCGCAGGAACCGTGACTTATATTGATGAAGAAACCGGCAAATCCGTGGAAGTTCCTGTTACCGGAGGCGCCTGTAAAATGCAATGGAAAGCCGATTGGGCCATGCGCTGGGTCGGGCTGGGCGTTGATTATGAAATGGCGGGTAAGGATTTGATGGAATCTGTCAAGCTGTCCGGGGCTATTACCCGTATTCTGGGAGCGACGCCGCCGGAAGGGTTCAGCTATGAATTATTTCTCGATGAGAATGGCGAAAAGATTTCCAAATCAAAGGGCAATGGCCTGACCATGGAAGACTGGCTGAAATACGGCACACCGGAAAGTCTGTCGCTTTATATGTTCCAGTCCCCGCGCAAGGCAAAAAAGCTGTTTTTTGAGGTCATTCCTAAAACGGTGGATGAATATATCACCCATCTGGCCAAATATAGCGGGCTGGAAGGCAAACAGAAATATGCCAGCCCGGTTTGGCATGTTCATAACGGCAACCCACCGGAACAGACGGTGCCGGTGACTTTTGCGCTTCTGCTTAATTTGGTGAGCGCGAGTAATGCGGACGACAAGGAGACTCTGTGGGGCTATATTAGCAATTATGCCGAAGGTACGACCCCGGAAGATTTCCCTCTTTTGGATCAGTTGGTGGGGTATGCGTTGGTCTATTATGAGAATTTTGTAAAGCCACATAAAAATTACCGGAAACCAACAGAAAAAGAGGTTGTCGCCCTTGAAGATTTGATCGGAGAGTTGGATAAGCTGGAGGACCACTTGCCTGCGCCAGAGTATCAGAATGTGGTCTTTGCCGTGGGAAATGCTCAGGGTTATGACAATCTACGCGATTGGTTCGGGGCCTTGTATGAGATCCTGTTGGGGCAGAAGCAGGGGCCGCGCATGGGATCGTTCATTGCCCTTTACGGACGTCAGAAGACCATTGATCTTATACGCAAGATTTTATCCGATAAATAATCAACAGCGGGATGATGCTGCAGGTGCGAAAAAAAGGTGCTAGTCCATTAGGACTAGGTGATTTTTTTTGCTTGCATGGGGAATCGTAAGGTGCTAATTCCATTAGTAGGAATTGGTAAAATTTACGACCCAAGATTGTAAATTGAATTGCGTATCATTACACTGTTATTATTGGGGGGTCGTTATAGAGTAGCGTAACTGTTTAAATGTATTTAGCTATAATTAATCCTGCGTTAACCTTAAAGAGTTAAAACAGGCAAAACGATAATGAGGATGACGAGGAAATCAATGCGAGGGATTACATATAAAACTGTCTGGAAGAGACTTCTGGATATGGTGGGGTCTTTTCTCCTGATAATAATACTGTCTCCTTTGCTGCTGGTTGCCGCTGTTATGGTGCGCATTAAACTGGGCAGCCCTATATTTTTTACACAAGATCGACTGGGCCTGAATGGGCAATCTTTCCGGATATGGAAATTCCGTAGTATGACCAATTGTGTCGATGACAACGGCGAACTTTTGGCTGACGAATATCGTTTGACAAAATTTGGAAAATTGCTTCGAGACTTGAGTGTTGATGAATTGCCGCAGCTATGGAATGTGTTGATCGGAGATATGAGCCTGATTGGCCCTCGGCCTTTCATCGCGGAATATGGGTCACGTTATACAGCAGAGCAAATGCGCCGTCATGACGTCCGTCCCGGCATAAGCGGATGGGCTCAAGTGATGGGGCGAAATTCCATTAGCTGGAACCAAAAATTCATTCTGGATATCTGGTATGTGGATAATTGCAATCTTTTGACAGATGTGAGAATTTTATTGATGACCATACCCACCGTGTTGAATCGCAGTGGCGTATCCGCGGATAATCATGTGACCATGCCCGAATGGGCCAATTCAGAAGTTCCCGTTGAGGACACGTCTTCTGAATAATATGACTCCATTTGGGGGATTAAGTTTAAGTCTGATGCCGTAAGGTCTCAGGCTTTTATTTTGTCTAAAGCAAATAAAATCGTTAATATTAATTGAATATAAAGGTTTCTTTATATAAAAGATATGTTATATATAAAATCTGATCATTGAATTTAATTGCCGGAGTAACATGCATGTCCAGAAAGAATTTCTTATTCACCAGTGAATCCGTATCGGAAGGTCATCCCGATAAAGTTTCAGATTGTATTTCGGATGCCATTGTTGATCTTTTTCTGGATGCCGAACCGGAGGCGCGTGTGGCGGTGGAGACATTGACCACTACGAATCGGGTGGTTCTGGCCGGGGAAGTCCGGGGTCCTGCCTCTATTAATGCGGATGTTATGGAGGATGCAGCCCGTCGGGTGGTTCGTAAAATCGGTTATGAGCAGGACGGATTCCATTGGAAGAATATGTCTGTTGAGGTTCATGTGCATGAACAATCAGCCGATATTGCCATGGGTGTGGATAGCGGCGATAATAAAGATGAAGGCGCTGGTGATCAGGGCATCATGTTTGGTTATGCCACCAATGAAACCGCTGTTTATATGCCAGCACCGATCCATTATTCTCATTTGATACTGAAATCCCTGGCAGATGCCCGGCATGGTGGTGTGACAGCCCTCGGGCCGGATTCAAAGAGTCAGGTTACGTTGAAATATGAAGACGGTGTTCCGGTTGGTGCGACATCAATTGTGGTGTCTACACAGCATAGCGCGGATGTTTCTCAGGCGGAAGTCCGTGATATTGTATTGCCTCATATTGAAAAGGTCCTGCCGTCTGGCTGGATGTGCCCTGAGGATGGTTTATACATTAATCCAACAGGAAATTTTGTCATCGGTGGACCAGATGGGGATGCGGGCTTGACGGGGCGTAAGATCATTGTGGATACGTATGGCGGCGCATCGCCTCACGGTGGCGGGGCTTTTTCCGGCAAAGATCCAACAAAAGTGGATCGGTCGGCGGCCTATGCCTCACGGTATCTGGCCAAGAATGTGGTGGCGGCGGGTCTTGCTGACCGTTGCACTATTCAACTGGCCTATGCTATTGGGGTGTCTCATCCTTTGTCCCTCTATGTGGATTTCCATGGAACAGGTGAGGTTGATCCGGCTCAGCTTGAGAAAATACTATTTGAGGTTATGGATCTTAGCCCCCGTGGTATTCGGGAGCATCTGAGTCTGAATCGGCCGATTTATGAGCGGACAGCGGCCTATGGCCATTTTGGCCGTGCGCCAGAGGCGGATGGTGGTTTCTCATGGGAGAATCTGGATTTGGTGGATAGCCTGAAAAGTCATTTTTAATTCTCATGCGGCATCTGGAAGATATTAAAGGCAGCCGGGTTTATGGCCGACGGCAGGGCCAGCCCCTTTCGACGGCCCGTCAGGCGCGGCTGGACAAATGGCTGCCAAAAACGGAAATAATACTGGCGGGTGCAGGAACTTTGACAGCGCCCGAAGATTATTT
>JAESPY010000192.1 GCA_016765435.1 Emcibacter sp. | reverse complement strand
TTATCCGTTTTATATTTATTGTGAAATACTGACGCCCCATAACTGGTCCGCCCTCTGGTCCCACTCAACGCAAGAGTCCATCTCTTCCGACGGGTCAGGTCACCACTGATAAAGTCACTATTCAATGAAGAACCTAAACCCCCGGCACCATTATCCTCAAAGGACAAGGACTGAAATGTCTGTATTGTATCGGTATAGGACAGACTTATACTATCCTTTGCCGTGATTTTATATTGAGCATCTAATGAAAACGTATCACCTTCATATTGATTGCCATATCTGAATGAAAGGGACGTTCTTGGCCCCGGAACCAATCGAAAACCGGCGTCCCACGTAAAGCCGCTAAAATTAGCAAATGAGCCAAGCGTATCTCGTTTTTGATACCCCGCACTTCCCAGCAAAGCAAAAATATTCGTCAATTGATAAGAAAAATCAGCCCGCATCGTCGTGGTTTCATAATTTCTGGAATTTTCCCGTCCCTCATTTTGATATTGCGCTGATAATGTCCAGCTCAATTTACTGAAGCGACGGCCACTTGACAGCGAAAAGCTACCTGCGTGGCTTATCGAATTGCCAAAAAAAGTATTAAATGTGGTTTGCTCCGCATCGGCACTCTGACGAACATAAGTCATATCATACCTTAACTGCATCGACGCCCAAGCCCCTAACGTCTGAACCATATAAGGCGAAAACTGATAGGTTTGAACAGTCCGTCTATTATCCGTTCGACTGGCCTCCACCGATGTGATTGCCGCTCGACGGTCCAGAAAACGTTGCGAAATATTTGCACTGACATCAACGAAAAATGTTTCTTTGACAAGTTCACTATTCAAATTTGCATCAAGACTATGGCGCAGGTCATGTTTGTCGTCATCATCCCCCGGATAGAAGAAATAATTCGGCGCATACAAAAACGTCATATTTGTGCGCCCGCCACGTCCATTAACCGCGATTTGCGGCATAATTTGTGTCACAAAATCGCCTTGACTAACATTTGAGTCCAAATCAACATTATCCGTATAGGTCTCTGTCACCGCAATAGACGGTTGCACGCGCCAATTTGCCGCATTAGCACCCATTATGAACCCGGGTGCTGCAACCGTTGATAATAATAGCACTATTGTTTTTTTATAATTATGCATATTTCCCCGCCCTCACTTTGTATCAATTATATCCATAGCCGTAATAGGAACCGAATTTTTTCTTACCTGCGGTAAACCGCGTCTTATTCAAAAGTAAATTAATATTTTTACATTTATCAATCATTTTGAAGGCATCAACCAATTCTTCTTCCCGCGTTCTTTCTGCCTCGACAACATATAATATCTGTCCCACATGCAGAGCCAATACCGAAGCGGCACTACTGGCCAAAACGGGTGGCGCATCAATAATAACAATACGGTCATGGTACCTTCTGGCAATTTCATCAATGATATCACCCATGCGCTCACTGGCGAGTAATTCTGTTGTTAATTTATGTTTTTTACCTGCGGGCAGAATGGTTAAATTAGGAATATTCGTTCTCAGCAAACACTCGCTAAGATCCATATCATCATTTTCAATAACATCGATCAAGCCTTTACTGCCTTTCACACCAAGCGTATGCAAAACATCTGGCTTAGCCACATCAGCATCAACCAAAAGAACGGTCAAGTCCCTCTCCTGAGCCATACTCAGGGCAAGGCTAACCGCACAAAAAGTCTTTCCTTCATCAGGTTGCGTACTGGTAACCAGAACAATATTGCCATTTTTGATAGCCGCATCGCCCTTGGAAAATGCTCTCAACAACAGGCTTCGCTTGATAATACGAAATTCCTCGGTTGTGATAGAATTTTCCACGTCGTTACTAGTCAGTATGTTTTTTTGCTGTAAAACACTAAAGTCCAGCTCAACCTTCGCCTTTGCCNTCNGAGGTTTTTTGCCNACTCTTCTGGCGTTCNGGCATCAAAACCGGNGNCGACAANTCTTCCTTTACAGGANNAGACTTATCACNCTCTGCAACAGAAACATCATCAATTTTNTTNGCAGCGCGNTCCACCAAGCTCTCGCTTTTCTTTAATTTGGCGGCTGCCTTCTCAATCAAACTCATAATTATAACCTCTGTAGAATGGTCAATTTCAAACCGATGTTGAATGCATTAAATTCATGATAACATAAACACTAATACTGGATACAAACAGACCCGCCATCATNATGGAAAACATGATCAATTTTCTCTTTTTGATCAANAGTTCCTCTTGTGACCGAATAATCGAAATACATCCCAAAACCGGATAGGNAAANCTCTCTCCAAGTTTTTGTTCCGTTGAATATGTGGCATGCATCTGGCTCAAAACAAAGGCNACNAACACNCCNGCTCCCAAGCCCACAGCCAANACAGCAAACACCAACAATATCCGATTGGGNCTGGAAGGTTCTCTGGCTTCCTGTGGNGGNTCAATCACCCTAAACCGNACACGATCCGTATTGGTTTCCANNTCAGATGAAATTTTTGCCGATTCACGTTTGTCCAGCATCTGTTCATAATTATTTTTCAGAACATTATAATCCCGGTTAAGTCGGGCAAGTTCGGATTCCACTTCTGGGATTCTATGGGCCATGGACTGAAGTTGTTTGGCCGCATTTTCCTTATGAATCAAACGCGATTTCAAGCTGGCAATCTCACTATCCAGATCAAATAACTTCAAAGTCAATTGGTCATAGACAGGGTTAGGCATCACGCCGCCGGACGCCTGCAAGGCCTTGGTATCATTATTTTCCAATGCCGTATTGAATTCTTCNNGTTCTTTCTCATNTCTGACNCTGAGGTTTTTAATCTGGTTAAGGATAATACGAACATCGGGGTGCTGATCTTTATAGCCCCGTGCATAAAGTTCATCCAAACTGACTTCCAGATTATTTATCCGGCCCAATAATACGGAGGCAGAACTAGAGCCTCTACCGCCGCCGCCCAACGCAGGGCCCATTCCNGCAGAAGGAATATAGGACGGAATATTNTTAAGACTCTCCAGCAGTTGTTTCCTGCGATTACTATAGTCAACNAAAACCTGCTTGGCCTCNNTCACATCCGCAANACTTGACTGGAATTTCTCAAAATANGTTTTATCAGACAGGAAAGCCATATTCTTCTGACGGAATTCCATGGCACGCTGTTCGGCAATCTCAAGCTGCTCTTCATATTCCCGAATTTGATCTTCAATAAATCTAACCGCAGAGGTCAAATCTTTCCTGTTTTGGCCCAGGTTTTCTTCCATGAAAATATTCAATAAAGACTGCACCACCATTTTGGCTATTGCCGGATTTTCATTGCTGTACGAAATATTGAACAGATTCGCCGCCTGAATATCAATCCTGATATTCTTCATTATTTCATTGATTTTTTCGTCCATNTCATCTTCGCTGTTCAGGAGAAGATCCTGATCGGTCATTCTTATGACCTTTTCAATGTTTGGACGGCTGATCAATGTCTGGCGCATCATGGCGACTTGATTATAGATATTATTCTGCACAGCCATCCTTCCAAGCAACGGCTTGAGAAAGGTCTCTGCGTCAACATGGATACGGGCTTTTGAGTCATATTGATTGGGAATCTGAGCTACNATAACCCATCCAATCACGCTTATAATCCATGCAATGGAAATGGCCACGATACGTTGTCGCCAAACACCATACAATATCGAGATAAGCTGTTGATATACCTCGTTCATAATAAAGTCTTCCTGATACTCTGAGTAACTGTATTAATTTGCGGCCTCACGCATGCCGCCGCAAAAGCGGACCAGGCTAAAATGTCAAATTTCATTTTAACCAGGTCCGGTTTTAAAGCTTAAAAGAAACTTTCGGGAATGATGATCACATCACCAGGATGGATTTTAACATTCGCGCTAACATCNCCNTCCCGNATCAAATCATCAATGCGCAGACCGTATTCTATCTGCACGCCGCCTTCGATACGGGCCAGAGTTGCACGGTTACCCGCTGCAAATTCAGTAACACCACCCACNGTAATCATCACATCAAGGAGCGTCATATTTGCCCGATATGCGATGGCCTGTGGTGATGCGGCNGAACCCACAACCCGAACCTGCTGTGCAAAGGGTCCTTGGAACCCGGACACAATCACGGTAACGATTGGCGCCTGAATATATTCAGAAAGTTTCTTTTCAATATCCCGTGCCAACTGTGTCGGTGTCCGGCCTGTGGCCGTCATATCNTCAATCAGCGGTACAGAAAAACGTCCATCAGGNCGCACAGTAACCGATGTGGTCAGTTCTGGATTNCGCCANACAAAGATCNGCANGCTATCCANAGGTCCCACNATATACTGNGGTCCNGGTCCNTCTTCCGCCGGAACGAATTGTGCGGATGGCAAACTGTTGTTATTTGAGTTACCACAACTTGCCAAAACCAATGTACCAATAAGAATGATACCATATTTAAGAGCTTGAGAAACTGCCTCAATCCTGAAAAAATTCTTAATCACTATTTATTTCCCTTCCAATATATTTTTAACCCGTCTCACGCACACTTAATCTTTTGAGACTTACAGCACTAACCAACTCATCAATAAGACAAATAAGTTAAATTATTACAAACAAACTAGTTTATTATCATGACGCGCCAATACAATCGGCTCTGATTTCGATCATCTTTGAGAAAAGATATATCCTACATTCTACTGAACTAATATAGATATTACAAACATAAGAATATAATCCAACCATATCAACAAACTGCCCCCCGTTTAAAATCGGATATTAAATTCTACATATGTTTTTTGAACCAGATTTCCAACATGGCAACATCCCAGCTAAAGCCGCCCGCAGCGGAACTTTCCGGTTGTCGACATGCTGTAATAATCTCGTCGATAAAACTATCCTTTAAATAGCCTCTTTTTCGAAAATCAGAAAGATTATCTGTTACCTGCTCGTATATTTTTTTATCCTCATGAATCCATGACATAAAGGGCAAGCCAAACCCATGTTTTGTCTTGTTAATCACTTCATGCGGTAAAAAGTCTTTCAGGGCTTGTTTGAAAAAATATCTTAATTCTCCGCCTTGTAGCAGAATATCTGTCGGCACNGATGCTGCAAAATCCACCAGTTCCGACTCCAGAAAAGGATATCTCACTTCAACACCGGCCAGATCACACATNCGATTCACTTTCCGCAAATCATTATCCGCCAGCGTAATCTGNANATCCAGATGCATCATCCGCTGAACCATCTGACTATCGTCATAATGATAATATTTCTNCCGAAGGATGTCCAACGGCACGTCCCGGTCAATTTCCCCCGCCGCGTCCGAGGTAAAGATACCCTCTAGCGTCTGATCATAGAAAAACCCGTAGGAATACAAACGGTCCGGCATGGGAACGGCATATCTTTTGGCAAGGCTGCTAGCCTTGGAAATGATCGGCGCGCTA
>JAESPY010000191.1 GCA_016765435.1 Emcibacter sp. | reverse complement strand
CGGCTTCGGAACCTTCGACCACAATCGCGTCCGCACCGGAGCGGATCAGTTTTTTCGCCAAAATAAGCGCGGGCGCAAAACAAATTACTTTCGCTCCGCCTTCTTTCAGGCGCCTAATATCAACCGCCGCCGGAATACCCCCGGCCAAAACCACATGAGATACCTTCCGAGACAGGCACACATCAATAAGGGCGCTGATATCGGGATGCATGGTGATCAGATTAACCCCGAAAGGTTTCTGGGTCAGCGCGCTGGTCGCCTGAATCTCAGTATCCAGCAAATCAGGCGTCATGCTGCCACAGGCAATCACGCCAAAGCCACCCGCATTAGAAATGGCCGCCACCAGATTGCGTTCGGAAACCCAACTCATGGCCCCGCCAAGAATAGCATGCTCGACACCCAGAAAATCTTTTCCCCGTTGCCACAATTCCGTCAAACGGGCCTGACCTGAATTACTCATTTCCATATTCCCTCATTTTATTATTATTCGGTAATTATTCCTGATCGGCATCCAAACCAAAGACCGTATGCAACGCCCGGACCGCCAATTCATAATATTCGGCCCGAATCAAAACGCTGATTTTAATTTCAGACGTGGAAATAACCTGAATATTTATGCCCTTCGCCGCAAGGGTTTCAAACATACGCGCCGCAACGCCCGCATGAGACCGCATGCCAACCCCAATCACGGAAATCTTAACCACTTCCGTATCAGACATCAATTTCGCATATTTCACATGACCCGAAGCTTTCAGAGTTTCGACCGCCCGGTCCACATCAATTTCCGGCACGGTGAAAGTCAGGTCGGTTTTCTTGCCATCTTCGGATATATTCTGAATGATCATATCCACATTGATATTACCATCCGCCAAAGGTCCAAAAATTTCCCCGGCTATTCCAGGGGTATTTTCCACCCCCACCAAGGTAATTTTAGCTTCGTTCTTGGCATAGGCTATGCCGCTGACCACTTGTTTTTCCACAATTTCATCCTCATCAACAACCAGAGTTCCTGGGCTATCTGTAAAGCTTGACAATACTTGAATCCGAACCCCGTGGTTCATGGCCATAGCAACGGAGCGGGTTTGCAATACCTTAGCCCCCAGCGATGCCATTTCAAGCATTTCTTCATAGGTAATTTTATCCAGCTTGCGCGCATTTGGCACAATACGGGGGTCGGTGGTATAGACCCCCTCCACATCCGTATAGATATCACAACGGTCCGCATTCAAGGCCGCCGCAAGGGCCACCGCCGACGTATCCGATCCGCCCCGGCCCAATGTGGTAATCCGGTTATCCTCGGAAATCCCCTGAAATCCGGCCATAACACAGACAATATTATCTTCCAGGCGTTCAACCATCTGGCGGGTATCAATTTCTTCTATCCGCGCAGAACCATGAACGCCAGTGGTCTTGAGCGGCAACTGCCAGCCCATCCATGACCGGGCGGAAACGCCGATATTCTGTAAGGCCAGTGCCAGAAGGCCCGCNGTGACCTGTTCCCCGGACGACACAATCACATCATATTCCCGGGCATCATGCANGGGAGANGCTTCCGCCGCCCATTCAACCANCTGNTCCGTNGTCCCCGCCATAGCNGACACCACCACCGCAACCTGATTACCCGCATCCGTTTCGCGNTTAACCCGTTCGGCAACCGCCCGTATGCGTTCTATATTGGCGACNGANGTTCCGCCAAATTTCATAACTATTCGTGACATATTTAACTCTTTTTGCCCTATNCNCAGCTCTAAAACAGACTGAATGNGCGCTATACATATACGTTTAAAAGGGCCTCGCGCAAGTAGCCAATTAAATATAATATGGTTTTTGCTGGAATATGATGAAACTTTGACTAAATTAAGGACAAAAGAAATGTTAAAGATAAAAAATGACCGACAAAAAAAATNCAACANCAGATGANNCTGTTTCCGCGTCCGTAGACCCNGCGGAAATCGCCCATTTTTCCGCCATGGCCGCCACATGGTGGGACCCCAATGGCCCGTTCAAGCCCCTGCATAAGCTGAACCCNACCCGTATNGGCTACGCCAAAGACAGTCTNTGTNGNCATTTCAAGCGGGACCCCCANAAAGATTTACCGCTGANNGGCCTTAGGATTCTNGATATTGGCTGTGGCGGTGGTTTGCTNTCCGAACCCATATGNCGCCTTGGCGCGACCNTNATCGGNGCCGATGCNTCNGANAAAAATATCAAAACNGCACAGGCCCANGCCCATGATATGGNNCTTGATATTGATTANCGNAATGTNACCGCCGAAGATTTGGCCGACAGCGGCGAAAAATTTGACGCGATNNTNAATATGGANGTCATTGAACATGTGGCCGACATTCCNTCCTTCCTGAATGCCTGTCACAGNCTNCTNAAAGACGAGGGCTGCATGGTCATGTCAACCCTGAACCGGACCGCAAANTCATGGGCCATGGCCATTGCCGGTGCNGAATATATCATGCGCTGGNTGCCCAAAGGCACCCATGACTGGCATAAATTCCTCAANCCTTCGGAACTTGTCCGCGCCTTNGGCAANAGNCATTTTGAGACCACAGACCTNAAAGGCATGGTCTATCANCCNTTTTCNGGTGAATGGTCTTTGGATGACAAGGATTTTTCCGTCAATTATCTNGTNCTGGCGCAAAAAANACAAAATGGATAAGCCNACAAAGACATATCACCCGCGTATNTGGCGGCCTGAAAAATCATGGNTTGAGGAACGCCATGTGGCCAGCGAAATTCCGCTGGCNCTGGAATATAATTGTATCAGCCATGCGGTCATGATGGTGTCNCCCATGGATATTGAAGATTTCACCAGAGGATTCAGCCTGACCGANGGNATCATTGACCATCTTGGTGATATCATGGATATGNATATTACCCCCGCNGACAANGGCTATATCGCNTCNCTGGAAATCACCCCGGANTGTTTNNNCCGTTTGGACAAGTTCAAACGNACNTTGGCCGGACGCACNGGNTGCGGTCTNTGCGGNATTGATCGGCTCGANCATGCCATCCGGCCCCTGAAACCGATCAAAAGCCAACTTGTCCTTGAGGCNNAAGTTGTCTTCGACAGCATGAAAAANCTTTCCGCTTTGCAAATCCAGAATAAAAAGACCGGNGCCTTGCATGCCGCCGCCTTTGTCTCTGAAACCGGTGAGCATCCTGTGTGTCAGGGAAGATATCGGACGCCATAACGCGCTNGACAAGCTGATCGGNCATATGATGGCGGAGAAAATCGANCCGGNAAAGGGTTTTGCCCTGATCACNAGCCGATGCAGTTTNGAAATGGTTCATAAATGCGCGACCTTTGGCATTCCGGTTCTTGCCGCCGTTTCCGCCACCACGGATTTGGCCATGACACTGGCCGAAGANGCNGGNTTAAGCCTGATNGCCTTCACCCGGCGNGANGGTATGAACATCTATTGTGATCCNCGNAACAGGNTNCGNCATGACTGAGCCATTCANCAGNCGNGTGGCGCAAGCAACCGATATNNACGCGCTGACNCTATTGATGCAAGCCGCCATTTCAACCCTGNTNCAAGATTTTCTAAAGCCCGAACANGTCANGGCATCCTTTGACATCATGGGGCTTGATACCANGCTGATTGAAGATAAAACCTACTATGTGATTTGCCANAAAGACACCATTNTCGGCTGTGGCGGNTGGAGCCGCCGCGCCACATTATTTGGCGGCAATCATACCAAAGGCCGTGATGATGCGCTGCTGGACCCCAAAACCGACGCGGCCCGCATCCGCGCCATGTATACCCACCCGGATTGGACCCGCAAAGGCATCGGCCGGAAAATTCTTACCCTTTGTGAAGACGCCGCCCACCGGGAGGGGTTTCGCCGTTTTGAGCTGGCGGCGACCCTGTCCGGGCAACCGCTCTACCGGGCAGCAGGTTATAAACCGATTGAATTTTTCACGGCACAGACCTCAAAAAATATTGATGTTCCCCTCGTCAGAATGGCCAAATCTATTTAAACGATAAAGCCAAATAGCGTTCGGCTTCGGCAAGGTCTTCACGGCAGTTGATATTAAAAAAGGGATCGGGGTTTATATCGTCCCAGACGACTTCACGGTAGGAATGCCGCTTGATCCACCATAAGACCCGCCGTTCTCCGGCCTCAATATACGCCTTCAAGTCGTCATATAAAGACACCTCAAAAATTCCCATGACCGGATGATTTTTATCGCCGGATTTGGCAAAGCTGATCTGAACATTCTTTTCTGCCACCAACCGTTTAACATAATCCGCCGGAAAAAATGGGCTGTCCCCGGAAAAAGTCACAATATGGCGATGGCCTGTTGCTTTTGCGGCCTTCATCGCCGCCAAAACACCGCCGAGCGGCCCCCCATCAACCATCTCATCCCCAATGGTATCAAGGCCGTAAGACATAACCCGCGCCACATCGCCATTCACATTTAACATCAGATTGGAAAGTTGTTTTTTCGCCCGCTGGATAATATAATCCAGAAGCGTTGTATCCCCAAAAGGCATAAGAAATTTATCAATTGGCGGCGAAGAGTCCTGATCATCCTTGAATGGGGAGGCCCGAAATCGACGAGACTGTCCCCCCGCGATAATCACCCCTAAGACATCAGGGTTCAACTGTCCAGCTTGCCAAGACCCGGTACAGGAAGAATATCAACCCCGTCATTAAGAAGGTCTTCGGTTTCTTCCAAGGTGGCTTCGCCGTAAATGCCCCGAACCTCTGCTTCACCATCATGTATGGCACGGGCTTCCTGAGCGAAATCTTCCCCGACATACTCGCATTCTTTTTTCACATGATTGCGGTATTTCTTCATGGTGTCATGCATATGTTCCAGCGCCCGTTTCACGTCCTCGGCACTGGCTTCCATGGTTTCCGGCACATTGGCACTGGCGGCGACCATATGATCGCCCATGGGATGTGGTATAAAATCAGGAGTCGCAGGACTGTCGCTGTTGCTCTTGGTAGCGATATTCGGTGACATCAGGGATTTTGTAACAGACGTGCTGCCACAGAACGGACATTCAACCTGTCCTTCTTTCGCCTGAAGCTCATAAGCATCACTGCTTCGAAACCAGGCTTCAAAGACATGGTTGTCTTCACATTTAAGATCAAAAACGATCATACTCAAATCCCATTTATAAATACTTTATACTTACGGTCCATCTGGCCCGCTACTCTGGATGATATTCTGGTCATGTTCCAACGACGGAATCCGCGATCTTGCCTTACCAATCAGGCCCGGATCAATTTCCGCAACAATAACACCCACATCTACACCGCCATCATCTATTATATTGCCCCAAGGGTCAACAAAAAGTGAATGACCGTACGTATTCCGTGTGTCCCCTCTGGCGTTCGTATGACTGCCCGTTTGAGCCGCCGCAAGGACAAAAGCCCCGTTTTCAATGGCCCGCGCCCGCAGTAATATATGCCAGTGGGCTTCTCCCGTCACCTGAGTAAAGGCCGCCGGAACCGTTAACAAGCCCACACCCGCCTGTGCCATTTTCCGGTATAGATGGGGAAACCGCAAATCATAACATATGCTTAAACCCATATTGAGCCACGGCGTTTGTACAACAACCGCCTTATTTCCCGCCTGATAAGATCGGGATTCGCGATATTGCTCGCCGCCGGGCAGGTCCACATCAAACATATGAATCTTGTCATAATGCCCCGCAATATGCCCATCCGGAGAAATGGCATAACAACGGTTGGCGATTTTATCCCCCAACTTTACAGGCATGGAGGAAGAGAAGCCAGAATTTCTACATGAAACCATCGAACCGGTGGTCAAGGATACCTACGGCGTCATCATCTATCAAGAACAGG